>NZ_JBEDTY010000034.1:0-212976 GCF_040119285.1 Alcanivorax sp. | reverse complement strand
ACCAGCGTGCTTGAAGGAATGAACAACAGGATCAAGGTCATCAAGAGGATGGCGTACGGCTTCCGGGATAACGACTACTTCTTCATGAAGATCAAAGCCGCTTTTCCCGGAATTCCGCGATGAACCAAAAAAAAGGCCCCGCTCACAAGAGCGGGGCCTTTTCGTTTCTGGCGTCCCTACACAACACCCACAACCTGCGCTACCGTGAAGCATAACTTCGCGGCCTGAGCGCCGCTCCAACAAGGTTTCCCCTGTGCGTTTTTTCCTCTTGGCCATTTTGCCTTTGCTGCTGGTCGGCTGCGACCAGACGCCCACCGGTCGCGACCAACTCGCGCTAGTACCAGAGTCTATGATGGCGGACTTTGGTCGTCAGACTTTTGTGCAGATGCAGCAGCAGTTGCCGGTGAGTACCGACGAAAGCGCCCGCCGAAAGGTGCAATGCGTGGCAGAGCACCTGATCAGCCGCATCCCCGCACGCTTTCCTGGTGCGACCATGCCGACCACCTGGGAGGTGGTGCTGTTCGCAGATTCCACACCTAATGCCTTTGCTCTACCCGGAGGCAAGATAGGCGTCAATGAAGGGCTGCTTAAGGTGGCACAAAGCGACGACCAGCTGGCCGCAGTGGTGGGCCATGAAATCGCCCATGTACTGGCCAAGCACGGCAACGAGCGGTTAACCCAGGAGTTGGGCATCAAAACGGTATTGTTCATCGTTGGGCTGTTCAGTGAAGGTGATGCAGATACCGAGAATATTCGGCAGGCCCTCGGCGTGGGAGCATATCTGGGGATTGCGCTACCGTTCAGCCGTAGCCATGAGCAGGAAGCGGACGCCATTGGCCTAGAGTTGATGGCCAGCGCGGGTTTTGATCCACGACAAAGCATTCAACTATGGCGCAATATGGCCGCCGCAGGCGGTGCCCAACCTATGGAGTTTCTCTCCACCCACCCTAATCACGACAGCCGCATCGAGGCACTGAAGGAGCGGATGGGGGACACCCTACCGCTGTATCATCAAGCGTCGCCGGTGAACTGCGAACGCTAATCGCGTCACAGCCGGCGTTGCTGCGAACAACAACCATTAGTTAGCTAGCCACCACGACTTTCAGGGAGACCGCCTTAACCTCCGGCAGCCAATCATCGTCCTTCATAGTCACAGGCCAAAACGGGAGCATGGGCGGAGAACCTCAGACGTGAAGACCCCAGAGTCGCTTCCGGGGCTTCCTTCCCTGTCATCCTGAAAGCGGAGGCCGGGCAACTCGGCATCTCCACACCCGCACTGAACACGCGAGTAACCGGCAAGTGTTCACTCGTTAGTAATTCATTCTCCACCCGCGAATCTGTTAATCTTTCTCTCGAATGCGCTCCACAATCTTGGTGGTGGAGATGTCATCGATGAAATCGAGCACTTTTACCTCACCACCATAGCTTTTCACAAATTCGTGGCCCACCACCTGGTCTACGCTGTAGTCACCGCCTTTCACAAGAACATCTGGCTTAATGGACTCCAACAGCGGCTCCGGTGTATCAGTATCGAAAGCCACCACCCAGTCCACCGCCTCCAACGCAGCCAAGACGGCCATGCGGCGCTCAAGCGGATTAATAGGCCGACCCGGCCCCTTCAACCGTCGAATCGATTCATCACCGTTTACAGCAAGCACCAAGCGGTCCCCTTGCCGACGAGCCGTATCCAAATACCCCACATGACCGGCATGGATAATGTCGAAACAGCCATTGGTGAAAACGATTCTCTCGCCCTGGGCGCGAGCATCCTCGATGGCAATCAGCAATTGCGCTTCGCTCATCACGCCACGACCGGAGCCTCCCTCTTGATGCACCGCACGACGCAATTCGGGAGCGGAGACCACCGCCGTGCCCAGTTTCGCCACCACAATGCCAGCGGCAATGTTGGCCAAGGCCACCGCATCTTCCATGGCGGCGCCCGCAGCTAAAGACACCGCCAGTACCGAGATCACCGTGTCCCCCGCGCCAGTGACATCGAATACTTCACGGGCCCGAGCCGGCAGGTGTAGCTCTGGCTGGCCATCACGCAACAGCGTCATCCCCTTCTCGCTTCGGGTCACTAGTATTGCTTGTAAATCCAGATCACGGATCAGCTGCTGCCCCTTGGCGATCAGGTCTTGTTCATCCTTCACAGGCCCCACCACCGCTTCAAACTCACTAAGATTCGGTGTCAGCAGGGTCGCGCCGCGATAAGGTTCAAAATCCGTGCCTTTGGGGTCTACCAATACCGGCACACCGGCATCCCGCGCTAGGGCGATGAGCCCAGGGCAATCTCGCAGCGCACCTTTGGCATAGTCAGACAGCACCAGCACGCCACAGTGGGCCAGCTGCCGTTTTACCTGCTCTGCAAAAGGGGCGGGGTCCTGATGGTGGAAGTTTTCTTCGAAATCCAGTCGTAGCAACTGCTGTTGGCGGCTAATCACGCGCAACTTGGTAATAGTCGGCAAGCCTGCCACTTTCTGAAAATGGCAGCCCACTTCTGCCGCCGCCAGGCGTTCCTCCAGAATAGACGCAGCCTCATCGTTACCTGTCACCCCGACCAATTCCGCGCGGGCGCCCAACGCCGCCATGTTCAATGCCACATTGGCGGCCCCACCAGGGCGATCTTCTAGCTCGGTCACGCGCACCACAGGCACTGGCGCCTCCGGTGAAATACGGCTGGTGGGGCCGTGCCAATAGCGATCCAGCATGACATCACCCGCCACCAGAACACGGGCTTGGGCAAAAGAAGGGATGTGCGGGTTTTGCATCAATGTCTCCAAAAGACAACAGAGCCGAATTGCCCGCAATTGTAGCATAGCAGTGGAGGCAAACCGGTTCAGACAGTACACTTCGCGCCACAAGAGGGCGTGAGTGTGTCACCCGGCAATTACGCATCACCTCGCTGTCAGGGTATCATTCAGTAGCCCTTAACCCTTGCCCAACTTGGAAGCAACAGGACACGCTATGCCACCACTGCCCCCCAACATCATGCAAGGTCGCTGGCTACGCTGGTGGCTCACATTATCATTTGCAGTGATGTTCAGCGGTGTCTTCCTGTTCAGCTCCCGCATTGGCCTGCTTAACGTGCTAGATGTGCTTTTCTTTTTGCCCGGCCTAACCCTGCTCACCCGCGCCGTAGTGAGTGGCGATCGCCGCCTGATGACCTCCCCTTTTCTTGTTCCCCTTTATCTGTTGCTCGCCTGGGCCTTGCTCAGCCTAGCCTGGGCGGAAGAACCCAATTCCTCACGCACTGTGCGGGGCATGGTGCAGATTGTGGTGATGGTGGGGTTATTTCGTTGGCTACACCTGTATTTCCGTAACACCTTTAAACAAGCCATGGCCAATGGCGCCCTGTGTGCCATGATTGTGTCCTCAGTCGTCATGGTCAGCTACTACACCACTCAGCCATTCACCAGCCCCCTGTTCAGCGAACCGGCAAACCTGATTTTTCGCATGCCTTCACTTGACCCCTCCCTGGCCCTGATGGCCATGGTGGCACCGACGTTCATTCTTCTGGCACAGGGCATGGAAGAGGGAGCATCCGGCAAGGGCGCCCGCCGCTTGGTCGGTGCCGGGGTAGGCTTTGGATTTCTTTGCCTGACCTCTTTGCCTCTGGGGTTAATGTGCATCATGCTTGCTGTCGCTTGGCTGCTTACCCGTGGCTCTCGCCGTTGGCTGAGCCTGATCCCTTTGGCCGCGGCCTTGTACCTAATGCTACACGGTAGCCACAGTGTAGAGGTGAACAGCTACTTCGCTCACCCCTTGATCGGTAACGGCCTGAATCACGAAACATTGAATGGTGTGCTCGCCTACAACGGCACCCACCTACAAACCCTCGCCCACCCCCGAAATATTTTTCTGCTATTGATTCACGCGCTGGGATTGGTCGGCCTGGTGCTGTTCATCGCCAGCTGGGCGAGTCCACTTACCGCCCTGCTGCAGCGCCAGATCAACTGGCATGACAGTGCGGCCTACACCATTGCTGTTGTGCCTGGCCTGTGTATGACCTACGCCGCAGGCGCATATCTACTCGTGCCATTCCATGCCAGCTGGCTTAGCCTCTGGCTGCCTTTAGCGCTTCTGCTGGCCCGCCTCAGCGAGCGTTCGACCATCCATCCCAATAGTCGTTGAAATTACCATGGGAAAACGCACCAACCGGCCTTCACGCCTCTCCGATCCGCGCCTATACCCAAGCTGGCTAGGTGCCGGGCTATTCTGGCTAGTCGGCCAGCTACCGTGGAACTTCCTATTGACCTCCGGTCGTGGACTGGGCCATCTTGCCTGGCATCTGGCAAAAAAACGTCGCCATATTGTTCAGACCAACATTCGCCTTTGCTTCCCGGAATTAAGTGCCAAAGAGCAAGAAACCTTAGCCAGGCGCTGCATGGTCAGCACCGGCGAAGCCATTCTGGAAATGGCCGGAAGCTTCAGCAACCATCGCATCAACCTCGATAAACACCTGACTATCAATGGCTTGGAGCATGTCCGTAATGCTCAGGCCGCAGGGCAAGGGGTGTTGTTACTCGGCATGCATTTCAACAGCATAGATGTAGGATCGCGGTTACTGAGTTACTCATTTGATATGAATGCGGTCTATCGCCCTAACAACAACCTGGTGATTGATCGATTGATCAACAGGGGGCGTCTGAAGTACATGAAAGGCATCGTCAACCGCACGGATATTCGACAGATCGTTCGCTTACTCAGAAAAGGCGACGTAGTGTGGTATGCCCCGGATCAGGATTACGGCACCGCCCACGCGGTATTTGTGCCTTTTTTTGGAGTACCCGCCGCCACCATTACCGCCACCAGCCGCATCGCCCGAATGGGCAAGGCGGCCGTCATCCCCTGCGCGCACTACCGCCTCCCCGGGGGCCGCTACGAAATTGCATTCGGCCCAGCGCTGGAAAATTTTCCCTGTGGCGACGATAAAGCGGATACAGCACGGGTTAACAGCACAATTGAGCACTATGTGCGCAAGCACCCCGAACAATATCTCTGGGTTCACAAGCGGTTTAAACATCAGCCTGACGGCCAATCAAAACGTTATTAGAGGGCCGTCATTATTCGCTGCTGGAACTTAGCTGCCAAGCCGACCATTTTTTGAGCACGAATTAATGTACACAATACAATTTGATAGCAAGCTGCCGATCTTTACCGCCACTTTAAATTTAGGGGCCGGACACAAACAACAAAATATGTACCCACAGGGGGCCTCCAACCCCATAACCCAATCAACCATAAGCAGCGAATAAAAAGAAGTCCCATCACCGGAAATGAGATGAGGACAACCAACCACCATGAATTCCTTTATTCGAGCTTAAAGGCGGCTTAAAATGGCATCTTCTCAAACCAAGCTACTCACACCGCCCTCTTGGTTAGCCATGGCTGGTGTGATATGGCTTTTTACCGGCCTAGCTATCGTCACCGCATACCGGCCTTACCAAGTTTTGCTTTGCTTGCTCGTATGGATTCCTGCAGCCTTTTATGCATGGCATCAACGGAATGAGTTACTGCGTATATTGTCGTCTTATCACGGCCTTGCCTTTATTGCTCTCAGCCTATGGTCTGCAATATCCTTATATTGGAGCGAAACGACCGAACCTTTTTCTAGTTTTCGGGAAATAATGTATTCATGGTTAACCATTATTCCTATTATCCTATTATCCCGCATAGAACCTACAGCACTGGTTCAAGCTCTCAGGCTGTGCCTGCCCATCGCTTCCCTCATAGCATTAGCTATGCTGATAGACTTTTTTATTGTTAATGGCAATTCATTAACAATAAGACTGGAGGGCCGTACACTCATCAACAACCCCCTTGAAGCAGGTCGTTATTTTGCAACCCTTATCATCATTTTTTTCACTCTATCAAAAAAGAAATCGCTAAAGCACCCACTCTATTTTGCCCAGCTAATTTTAATGGTTTCAATCATTTTACTTAGTCAAAGCAGAAGTGTCTGGGGGGCGGTATTTTTAGCCTTGCTAGCGCCCTCAATACTTGATATGAATTGGCGGAAGTTAGTGCCAATAGCAAGTATTGCTATTGCGATAGGAGTATTAATGCTAGTGGCCTTCCCTCAAGCACTGCTTGAGCGGGGCCTATCTGGCAGACCTTCATTATGGATAAGCGGCTTAACTTCATGGGCTCAAAATCCACTAGGAGGGCTTGGCTTAGGCAGCGACTACATAGTCATGCGCGCAGATGGCCAACTTTTTCAGCATCCACACAACTTACTTATCCATACCGGGATTACGATAGGGGCCATTGGCGTCGCATTGTTTTCCATATTATGGTTACTCTGCGGATGGCGACTATTAAAAAACCGTTCGGAGCCACTTTTCTCCTGTGCATTTTCTTGGTGGGTTTTTGCTTCTATTACATTCTGGGTCGAGGGCTACAGTCTATGGAACAAACCTGGCGACACTTGGTTACAAATATGGCCCCCAATAGCTATCGCTCTAGGCATGACTAACCATAGAGTTCACTCCAAAATAACCATGAAACATTATCATAATCTGCTTGATTACTTCACGGATAGAGAAGGCGGATTTTGGAAATTTCGACAAATAATATATGGTGTATATTCCTCACTGCGAACCACAAATAAAATAAGGACTCCAGAAGAATGTGATGTACTTCTGATCCACCCTTCAGAAAAATCATGGAAACAAGGAAGAAAGGCATCTTTTATTCACGCGATGCGCGAGGAAGGCTTAACAGTTTCAGAAACAGTAACAAGGAGCAACAGAAAGGTCTTGAAAGAAAAACAGCTCTGTCGCCCTTCCGAACCTGTCCCGATGGCTCTTTATTTACCTGCAGCCAGAGCGGCCTACCTACTGGCCCGTTTTAAGCCAGCAATTATAATAACCGAACGCAACGGTTGGGCCTCGAGTACCTTTTTGCGCACCTTAAGTTCACCCGAAACGCATACACTTCACATAGCCCATGGCATCATAAGCGATCAATCAAGTCGCCTGTCATTCCGGGATTATGATTACTATGCTTTATTTGGCGTTAGTTCACTGGAGTTTCTAAAGCAAACACCCGGATTTGGCCATACAAAAGCGCTTTTAACAGGTCCGTATTTCTCTCTCCCACAAAAACACCAACCAGATTTGAAATCAAAACAAATACTTTTCTTGGGTGCTGGCCCTGATGAAGAAACAAGCAGTGACTACCGCAAAATATGCGAAATTGCCTTAGATTGGTTAAAGAACAATCCAAGTTGGAGTTTACGCATACGCCGTCACCCCAGAGGAACAGGCTCCCCTTGGGATATCTTTTCACAACAGCACAACAACATTGCCTTCTGTCCTGTAAATGAGACTCTTGACCAGTCATTAAAAGGCATAACTGCGGCTTGGTGTGGTTACACCAATGCTATCCTAGACTGCTCCGTCGCCGGAATTCCTACCATCCCCCTAGGTCAGAAATCAGACTTCTTCCAGTGCTCTCGATTTAACATCCCTCAAGCAGGGAGCATAGAAGAGTTAACAGAAATCATGGACTCGCTAGAGAAAAATATTGACAGATGGAAACTTCGCCTAGAGGAGTTTTCTCATTTTCATATTGAAAATATTAGTAATCCTACAGAAAATATCACAGCAACAATAAAAAAAATAAAAACCGGGTCAACATCCTTTTTGTCATACAACATTGACTAGAGACAAAATGAAAAAACTTATTTTTATTTCCGTAGCCAAACACCACTCTCAATATTTTAATCAAATATTACGCAATACCGGCATGTCAGGAAAAGTCTTTGAATGGAAAAATATCGCGCAACACTGGCGCCCTTTTTCTTTTTCCGGCCTCACAAGCCCGACCTACAAAGAACTAGCCAGTGAAAAAATACTAGGACGAAAGCAAAAAGGAAAAAGAGCGTCAGCTCTATATGAACTAGGCTTACATTTAGAGCTTCGCCTTATTGCGACATCTCTCGCCCGATTATTCAGAGAGCATCACGGAGACCTAGTAGTTGGGGTATGGAACGGCAGCCATCGATATCACAAAATCGTAAAAAAAATTTCCGAACTGTACGGAGGGCAAATACTTTATTTTGAAAATGGAATTCTTCCTAATACAACCACACTTGACCCCAAAGGGGTCAACTACGATAACTCAGTCCCCCGTGACAGCAGTTTCTTCTTACAATATACTCCTCAGAACCCCTCTTCATTGAAAGAGAAGCTCATTCCACGCAAAGCTAGAAGCGACAAAGGTGGCGCAATCGATCTACCAGAAAGCTTTTTCTTTGTCCCTTTTCAGGATGACAGGGACACTCAGGTAAGAAATCATAGTCCGTGGATTAGTGACATGCGCGATCTATTCGACAAACTAGCCAAAATCAATCGCGGAGAAAATACATTTATATTTAAGGAACACCCTAGCAGCCCTATAGCGTACCCAGACTTACACAAAAGAGAGACAGAAAGTGTGCTGTTTGCCAACGGCAACGAAACCCAAAACTTGATTGAGAAATCAAAAGCTGTAATAACACTCAATTCCACAGTTGGGCTTGAGGCTATTCTTTTGAATAAGCCAGTAATTGTTTTGGCGAATGCCTTTTACAACATACCCGGCCTAGCCTTGAGCGCATCCAATACCCAAGAACTTTCTGCAGCGCTCTTGAAAATCGACGACTGGACGCCAAACAATAAGTTAAGAGAAAACTTCATTTCTTATTTGAAAGAGACTTACTGCATACCAGGATCCTGGCGCACCCCTAACACGGAACACTGGAATTTCATCCGCGAACGCATTTCACGCCACCTCGACTGAACCTGCTGACTACAGAGCTAAAGTCACCAACAATAAAATGATCAGACTTAAGCCTTTATAGTGGCTGTGGCTATAAAAAAACGAGAGGCTTCAGCTATCGGCCGGACGCCCTCCAAGCCAGCTGTTAAAGGTCGGCTAACCTTCTACTCATACGGGGGGGAGTCACACCGTTACGCGTCTATTTTCTGCCATTTAGGGGTATCGACAGAAAAAAGACTTTCGTTATCGCTATCTAAATTGCTCCCAATTTCTTTCGAACCGCATCCTGTCTTTTCTATTTTTTTCTTTTGCCCGGCGGGGGCGTAAACTAAAACCCGCATTATCAAGATCAATAAAGCAAATATCGTCATTATCGGTGACCAGGATATTTTGTGCCTTCATATCTCCATGGCTAATACCCGCCCAGAGAAAACGTCCTAACCACAGCCTCACGCCCTCTGCCAGATGTTGCGCTCGGGAGCGCTGCTGCTCCATCACCAGGCTTAGCGCCTGCGATTTCAGTCTCGGGAAGACGATAACACTGGTTCCCGCTCGTGCACCGTCAGTGAATTCAACGAGTATAACCGGACGGGGTGTTGGTATTCCGAGTAGCGCCCATAGCCAACCTTGGCGCCAACTGATCATCCCTCTAGAGTGTTTCATTTTTTGTTTAAGACGTGCCTTCAAGCCGGTCTTTTGATAATGCTTTACAACCCAGGCTTCATCTGCGAATACACTGACACGACTACCTTTTTTTATCAGCGGCAGCCCTTCTGGGTTTTCACAGTACGTCAGCCAAGTACGAGTCTTATCTCGATGTTCACGATCAATGTATGCAATGCCGTCTTTTATCGACTCTAGGTGGACCGCAGAACAGTTACGCTGCCACTTTCGATCAGCTTGCACCATCCGCTTCTGTAGGAACCTACGGCACTTATTTTCGAAATCACGACCATCGACACCCCGGGCTCGCATGAACTGATAACACTGAAGAATTAATTGGTCCTGCAGTGCTAATGAAGCTTGGGAGCACATCAGAGCCAGATTATCCACCAGCGCACGCGAGCCTCTCTTTGAAGGGACGGGCCTAATTTCACCTGCATCCAGACAGACGATACCCCATGCCTCATCCACCAGAAAATTTCCTAGATGTAAGTCGGTCTGTATCCAGCCAGCGTCATACAACTGCCACACGGTGTCCAATAAACTTTGCAGCAAAGCAGGGTTAAACGTCTTCTCCAATAACGTACCCAGCTCAGCCCCCACCACCGGCTTCATCAACAGAACCGTATGAGCTCCCTGCTCCAATACAGCAATCGTTTCCGGCACCTGAACACCTTGGGCCGCCAACTTTCTCAGCAAGGCATACTCATGCTGACCAACTGCTTTTTTGTCATTAAAAAACAGTTTGGCAATCACCGGCTGCCCCTGCCAGCGGCCATTCACCACCAACCTTTTCCCAGGTAAATGCCGCAAAATGCTCTTAGCCACCAACGTTTCTTGCGCTAGCTCAAGAGAGAAAGGCTCAATCTCATCCCAGCATCTATGTTGCAAATCTGACAGTGCCGTCATTTCATCAGGCTCTTGATCAGGCGGCGTATATAACGAGGCTGCATAGCCATAAAAGGGGACTCCCTGAAAAGTTGCCCGTATAAACGACGGACATCTCCGTAACGCTCAGCTCGATCACAGATTTTCAACAATGAGAGCAGCCGGCGCACTCGGTAGCGTTTGCGCATAGGCTGCGCCCATTCTGGAAGTCCATTATTATCGAAAATCCGGCTTTCCAACGACATCCCCACTGCTAATGCAGCATCTACATCATGCCTCATGCTACCGACATGCTTATGAATTTTGGCAATAGGCAACGAAACAGTCGCCACAGGGTAATTGGCTATAACATGGGCAAAAACCGGCAAATCTTCAGTGTGTCGTAACTCAGGATCATAACGAACGGCCATGAATAGCTGGCGATGCATTGCACAAGCGCCATTCGATAGGCTGAATTTCTTCTCTAGAAAAGCAGAAAAGTTTTTCTGCTTATTGTCAGAGGCGGGCCATGGATGGACCTGGTCACAGACCTCTCCACTGCATGAAAAGTGCCCACCAATCAATAACAACGCCTCCGGGTTTTCTTGGAAGCACTGTCCCAAGGCTGCCAGCCCCTCTGGGCACATTTCATCATCAGCATCCAGAAAAACTAACCACGGATAGGTAGATTCCTCTACCCCCCTATTCCGTACTGCCGATAGCCCTTGATTGCTCTGGGTGATGTAACGCAACCGAGGGTTATCACCCTCCATCAGTGACTGCATCAGGACATCCGTGTCATCCGTGGACCCATCATTAATCACGATAACTTCAAAAACAGGATAAGACTGATTCAATACCGATCGGACAGCACGTTCTATACAGTGGCCGTAGTTATATGCAGGAATGACAACTGAAAACCCCGTATTCATATGTCTTTTCCTGGGTGAGGATTGAACTGCAGAGGGAACTTTGGCGTTTTTTCATAATAACGCTTATAAATTTTTTCACCTTCACGCTGAACAGCCGTTAACAATGAAGCATCCCTTGCCAGCACTTCTCGCAAAGATAACCCACTATATTCACGCAAAAATCGCAACACATCTCTACGCGTCAGCCCATACCGAGCAGTAGAAAAATACAATCCACCCAAATCCTTGACTCGCCACCTTCTTGGAACACTTCTCCGCACCTGAGAACGATGCAAGTCAATCAAAAAAAGTGGTGCATGCTCATCCTTGGCGCGGGCAGCTGATACCGGCATCAGGAAGTGTGCCAAATAAAAGTCACGATGATTAATACCTGCGTCATGCATACGGCGGGCAATTTCAGCCACGCGAATAATTAATTGACGTTTAAATTTAACCGGCACTTCACCGGCCTTAAGCCAGTCTTCACCGAGCTCTTCCAGACTTAATGTATTCACTAATTCATCGGTAACCAGGAATGACTCATGCCGGGCTGGGTTAAAACCGCGGCAGCCATAACCCGCTACCGTCATGGTATCTAGTCCAGTCGCCCGCACCGCTTCAATGGCTCGAACTTCCTGCATAGCGCCAAGCACCGGCAACTTCCCTTGGCCAAGGTTTTTAACGATTTCTCGCCATCCAATCCCGCCATGGTATTTGAGAAAGTATCCTTTTCCGGAATGGACAAAACGCAGCGTTCTGCGCCCTTCTCTTTGCCGGAAAATTTCCCCCTCCTGCCGAGCAGCCTGCTCAAACGGATCACTACCCAACCAAGCTGCCGCCAGATCATCGCGCAGAACGTTGCTCATCCTCACTCTCCGCCACCCGCTTCCAGAGCCGACACAGCATGTTCCACCAAATCATAAATGTCTTCGCTTGCAGCGAACGCTAAGCCTCGCTCCCGCCACACATCCCGATCCTCCGCCAAGAGCGCCTGAGCGGCCGTAGCCATGGTGCCAAGTGACACTGCATCGCTCATTACCTGCCCCATGAACGCTCGCTCGATATACGGTGAATAGCCACATGCCTGCGTCGTTAACACCGGCAAACCAGCAATGGCCGCCTCCAACAGTACCGTCCCCGTATTTTCTGCATAGGCGAGATGCAACAGTAAATCCGCTGACCAGAGCCACTCTGGCACATTCTCTTGCCCGCCCATGAAATGCAGGCGATCGGTCACACCCAACCGACGAGCCAGCGATACAAAACGCGCCGGGCGATCATCACCAACCACGAACAATTGCGCCTTTGGCACATTTGCTAAAACCTGGATTGCGCGGTCCAACCCCTTGGTGCGAAAACCGGACCCCACAAACAACAGTATGGGCTCACTATCCTTCAGCCCCAGACGCCTGCGGTGAGACTGGCGCACCGAGGCGTAATTTTGCGGCAACACCCGGTCGCGGCGAATTCCTGGCGGTAGATCAACAAAGCGTTGCTCTGTAGTACCATAGTGAACTTGGAACAGGGCTTTCTGCGGCGGCGAAATAGACAAGATCCGAGTTGCTTGATCCTTAGCAAAAACTGCACGCTCCATGGCCAGCTTGCTACGATAACGGGGCAACCAGGACCATGGAGGAGAATAACGTTCCGCAAGGCAACCATCGGCAGCATAATACCAGTCTACCCCTGGCATTTTGTTAAACCCCACCCTCAGATCGAAGTCATTCCATAATTGGCTTACTTCGCGGGCAAATAACGCGTCACGCCGATGATTGCTACCAGCAGCCACAGGCAGCAAACGCACAGAGATCGCATCAGGTTTATCACCATCCCAGTCGCGGGTAAAAATAGTTACCTGATGACCGCGAATTTCAGCGGCTTGAGCAATGGCCAGCATATCCCTTTGCAAACCACCGAACGGGAAGTACTCGAAAAGAACAAACGCCATCTTCATACGGCCACCCGCAGCAATTGCTGCCAAACCTGTTGTGGCTTAAGGCGGCTAAAACAGGGAGGCTCCACGCCTTCGCCTAGCTCACCCCTATAGGTGCACTTCTCCTGTACACAAGGAGCGCAAGGAAAATCAGCCGCCAACGACGACGCACGCATACCCTGCACCCCGGTCAGTACTGGATCGGTAGGTCCGTATAGCGCTACGCCGGGCAAGCCCGCAGCGGCTGCCAAGTGCGCTAGCCCGGTATCAACAGCGATAAAGGCATCCCAGCTCAACAGCTTGTCAGTGAGCGCATCCAATCCCATCTTCGGCAACACAGTCACTTGCTTAAGTCCGGCAGCCAATCGATCGGCCCGTGCTTTTTCTTCGTCGTTGCCCCAAGGCAAATGAATGCGATGCCCGTCACTACTGGCCAACTCCAGCAACTCACGCCAGAACGCTTCCGGGTAATGTTTGGTGGCCCAGGTAGTGCCATGGCAAAACACCAGCTCCGCGGGTTCACTTAGCGGTGTTGGCACATGCTCACGGGGCAGCCCATAATCAGGAGCAGTATCAGGAAGAGGGTAATCCAACGCCAGCGATAACAATTCCCTAACGCGCTGAATAGCATGCTGACCGCGACGCACAGGCAGGGGGTGATCCAGCACCCGGGAAGACAACCCTTCCCGCGCTGATTTTTTATCCAACCCAAATTTGGGCCCCTTGCCCAAACGCGTAACAAAAGCGCTTTTCAGCAGGCCCTGAGCATCTATGACTGCATCATAGCGCGTTGCCTGAACAGCCGATTTGAAAGTGGCCCACTCACCAGAACGGCGCGCCTTGATAGGATGCTTACGCCAACGGCGCAAAGCACAGGGAATAACCGTGTTAACCGCAGGATGGCGGTGGGCCAGGTCGGCGAAGCTGTCTTCCACCACCCAGTCCACCTGTAAATTCGGCAGCGCGGCCAGCGCATCGGTAAGTGCCGGCAGGGTGTGAATTACATCCCCCATGGAGGAGGTTTTTATCAGCAGCACGCGCATGTCAGGCCCTGTCAATGCGTTCAGGCATCCGCTGTTTCCAGTTGCTGCAGCGCCTCAATTACTTGCGAAGGAGGCAACTGGCGCAGGCAATTCAGGTGGCCCAAGGGGCATTCACGCTCGAAACAGGGGCTACACTCCAACCCCAATCGTACCACTGCTACCCGCTCGCCCAAGGGCGGGGTAAAGCCTGGAGAGGTGGAGCCGTATACGGCCACCAACGGTCGCTTCAAAGCCGCCGCGATATGCATTAGTCCGGAATCATTGCTGACCACAGCATGCGTGGCGGACAACAGATCCACCGCCTGCTCAAGGGAGGTATTACCCGCCAGCACCACCGCGTGTTGATCCGCCCCATTTTGCAACGTCTCGACGATGACGTCCGCTACCGGCTGATCCTTGCCGGAGCCGAATATCCACACCTGGCCACCATGCTCTATCCAGTGCTGGGCCACCGCCGCGTAGTGATGTTCCGGCCAGCGCTTGGCCGGGCCAAATTCAGCGCCAGGACACAGCCCCAGCACCGGGCGCTCCAGCTTCAAATCATGGGCCGCCATGGCAGCATGGCGTGAAGCATCACTAACTTGCAGGTGCGGAGCAATAATCGTGTCTAGAGCAGAAACCGGTGCCTCATCCGGTAACGCCAGCGCCACAAAACGCTGCACCATTAATGGATAGCGCTCCTTATCCAGCTTGCGCACATCATTAAGCAGGCCATAGCGCATTTCACCACGCCAGCCGGTGCGCACCGGGATCTTGGCCGAGAACGGCACCAGCGCAGACTTGAGCGAATTCGGCAGCACATAGCTTTGCTGGTATTTACCACGCAGGGATTTGCCCAGAGCATGTCGTTCGCCAAGGCGCAGATCGCCATGATCAAACGGTAAGGCCAGCGCTTCGCGCACTTCCGGCATACGCGACAGCAACGGGCTACACCACGCCGGCGCCAACACATCGATGGCACAATCAGGGTACTGGCGACGCAGTTCGGAAAACAGCGTTTGCGCCATCACCATGTCACCGACCCAGGAAGGGCCGACGACAAGGATGGCGGAGGGCGAGTCGGTCCAGGTAGCCGGCATACGCCTGATTAGCTCACGTAAGTGAGCCAATCTCCGTAGTCATCATCCAGCTTGCCACGCACCAGATCGAAATATACAGCCTGCAATTGCTCGGTTACCGGGCCGCGCTTGCCGGCACCAATAATGCGGCCATCCAATTCCCGAATCGGCATCACTTCAGCAGCGGTGCCGGTAAAGAAGGCTTCATCGGCAATGTAGAGTTCGTCGCGGGTAATACGTTTCTCACGCACCGGGTAACCGCGCTCTTCGGCCAACTGGATGATCGTTTTACGGGTAATCCCATCCAGGCAAGAGGTCAGTTCCGGGGTGTAAATGATGCCGTCGCGAACCAGGAATACATTCTCGCCGGAACCTTCCGCCACGTAACCTTCGTTATCCAGCAGCAAGGCTTCATCTGCGCCGCCGGACAGGGCTTCGTTAAGCGCCAGCATGGAATTAATGTAGTTGCCGTTGGCTTTCGCCTTGCACATGGTGATATTCACATGGTGACGGGTATAGCTGGAGGTACGCACCTTAATACCTAACTCCAGTGCCTCCGGCGACATGTAAGACGGCCATTCCCAGGCCGCCACGATCACGTGCACTTTAAGATTATGAGCACGCAGGCCCATACCTTCACTGCCATAAAACGCCATCGGGCGCAGGTAGGCGTGGGGCAAATTATTTTCGCGAATCGCCGACAGGTGCGCCTCGTTGATCTGCTCTTTATTGAAGGGCAGCTTCATGTTGAGGATATGCGCACTATTGAAAAACCGGTCGGTGTGATCCTCCAGGCGAAAAACCGCTGGCCCACGATCCGTTTCGTAGGCTCGCACGCCTTCGAACACCCCCATGCCATAATGCAGGGTATGGGTGAGGACGTGTACCTTGGCCTCCTGCCAGGGAACCAACTCGCCATCCAACCAGATAAAACCGTCTCTTACAGCCATTGACATGGCAGTGATACTCCCAGACTAAGGACCTTTGAGCGAACGCCCTACAGGTCGAACCAATGCTTCCAGATCGCTCGAACGCCTTCACGCAAATCGCGGAATTGGGTGTCGTCGACAATGGATTTTTCTTTGCGCAACGAGGCGCGATGAGCCGCGGACCGATAAGCCAAATAGGCTTCCCGCAGCAAGCCGGCATCTTGAGCCGACATAATGTCCAGTGCGGCCAGTGTTTCCAGCAAGCGCACATTATCGGTGAAGCGGGTGAGTTCACCGTGGGAGGAGGCCCATCTCAGAACCCCGTATTGCACCATAAATTCGATATCAACGATACCACCAGGATCCTGCTTTAGGTGAAAAGTGTCCGGCCTTTTATCGGCGAGGTGATCCACCATCTTGCTGCGCATGGCCAACACATCCTCGCGAAGCTTCTCATTAGGACGAGGGTCGCACAGCACCTGATGGCGAATATCATTGAAGCGTTTCCGGGCACGACTGCAGCCCGCCACCACGCGCGCACGAACCAGTGCCTGGTGCTCCCAGGTCCACGCATCATTACGCTGATATTTTTCGAACGCATCCATGGAACTGACCAACAAGCCTGCGCTCCCGGACGGGCGCAGACGAGTATCCACCTCATAAAGCTGGCCACTCATGGTCCGCGTGCTAATGATATGCACGATGCGCTGCCCCAGGCGGGCATAAAACTGCTCGTTGGAAACGGATTTTTCACCGTCAGTCATGCCACCACTGGCGGCATCGTGCAAAAACACCAGATCCAGATCGGAATTGTGCCCCAGCTCAATGCCCCCCAGCTTACCGTAGCCCACCACCACAAAGTCCGGGCTGCAGGGCTGACCATCATCCCGTGATGGGCGGCCATGGCGCTCCACCATGGGCTCCCACGCCAGCATCACCACCTGATTAAGAATGCTTTCAGCCAGCCAAGTCAGATAATCGCTCACCTTCATCAACGGCAGCACTTCGGTTACCTCAGACGCCGCCACTCGCAACAAATGGGCCTGCTTGAAGTTACGCAGCACCTCCATCTGCTGCTCCAAATCATCCTCAGCCACTCGCAGCAACTGCTGGCGCAACTCGTCATCCAGCTCCGCCCGCTCCGGTGGCGAGTAGAGGGTGCGCACATCAAGAAGCTCATCGAGCAATACCGGGTGACGGGTGAGACGCTCGGCAATCCAGGGGCTAGCACCGGACAGTTTCACAAGCTGTGTCAGCGCGCTGGGGTTTTCCACCAACAAGGCTATATAGGCGCTGCGGCGCAGCACCGCCTCCACAAAAGCGATCAAGCGCCCCGCCGTGGTATCCCCGTGCCCCTGATAACCCAGCGCTTCGAGCATCAATGGCATCAACCGGTCCAGCCGGTGACGGCTGATGGCCTGCATATTCTCCACCGACCGGCTATCACGGAAGTTACTTAGCCTCGCGTACACAGCCTGCGCATCCAGCACCCCAATGGCACTGAGTTGAGCCTGCGCAGCATCGTCATCCAGCTGCCCCAGCCACAAATCCAACAGCTCCTGGTCGGCGCCTTGGGCTTCATCGGTTTCCTGTTCCGGGTCGGCAATCACTTGGCTAAAATGATGACGCACACTTTCCCGGTAACGGCGCAGCTTGCGCTCAAACGCTGCCCGGGCGGAAAAGCCCATGGCATAGGTCAAGCGCTGCCAGCCCAGCTCATCATCGGGCAGCCGCTGTGTCTGCTTGTCCGCCACCGCCTGAAGGCGATGCTCCACATCACGCAGAAACAGATACGCTTCAGTCAACTCGTCAGCCACATCTTCGGGCAACAGCTCCAGCGCCACCAGTTGCGGCAGCACTTTGATTAAATTCGGCTCACGTAGATCAGGCAACTGGCCACCGCGAATCAACTGGAATGCCTGAACAATAAATTCCACTTCACGAATGCCACCTGCACCCAGCTTCACATCCGCCTGCATGCCCTTGCGATTCACTTCCCTCTCGATCAGGGATTTCATTTCTCGCAGAGACTGGAACGCGCCGTAGTCGATATAACGACGATAGACAAAGGGATTTAAGCGCTTGATCAAGCGGCCGCCCGCTTCCAGATCGCCCGCCATAGGGCGCATCTTGATCAGCGCATAGCGCTCCCACTCGCGGCCCTGGGTTTCGTAGTAACCCTCCATGGCATCGAAGCCGATGGCCAAAACACCGCTCTTGCCCCAGGGGCGCAGGCGCATATCCACCCGGAAAACGAAGCCGTCTGCGGTTGTCTGATCCAGCACCTTGATTAACTGTTGGCCCAAACGCACAAAGAACTGGTGATGGGTTAGCGCCCGGCGTTCACCTTCGATTTCACCCTCGTGCTCGTAGGCAAAAATCAGGTCGATATCGGAAGACAAGTTCAGCTCGTGGGCGCCCAGCTTGCCCATGGCCAGCACCACCAGCCGGACCGGCGTGCCATCCGGCCCCAGCGGGGCGCCGCAACGCTCACAGGCCCAGCCATAGAGTACGGCCAGCGCTTCACCGATAAGCGTATCTGCCAGCAGCGACAAGTCGGCCACGGCACTGTGGTAATCGCCTATCCTGGCCAGGTCCCGCCAAATAATGCGCACCATATGGCGGTGACGCAGACGGCGCAGGGCCCGCTTGAGTCTATCTTCATCCTCACAATCAGCCAGCAAAGCGCGCACTTCTTCTTTCAGGGCAGCAGGCGCCAGAGCCTGGGCTAGATCACTGGCCTGCAGCCACTCCCCCAGCCCCGGATCTCGCTGAAACTGGGCCGCCACATAGTCCGACCCCGCCCACACACGGGGCAGATCGACCAACAAGGCATCGGGGATACGGTGTCCGGATTCAATAAAGTGCTGCCAGTGCTGACTGACCAGCACCGACAGTTCATCCGGCAGAGAATCGTATTGGGGTTCGCTCATGGGCGGCTATTGTCGTACGGGGGAAGCAAAGCTACAAGCGGCAGAACCAAGCGGGAAGCTGCAAGCGTCCAACAGCGACACGGGAAAATGGCTTCGAAGACATTGCAAGCAAAAGTGCCCAGCGCTGAAACTTGCGCCGATCAGGGCAAAACCTCGGCGCGCGAGCTCCCGGCTGTTGATGCAGCGCGGAGCCACAGCCAGGCGGCTGGCGCTGTAGCTTTCGCGCCACTTGAGGCTTGCAGCAGCGTTTACCCCATCAAAATATCCTGGGATGGCGTCACCCGCATAACCTCTTCAATGGTCGTCAGCCCTTGGGCCACTTTCATGGCGCCACTGATTCGCAGGGGCTTCATGCCTCCTTTGAGTGAGGCCCGCGTCAGGGTTTCCAGATCCGCGCCACGGGTAATGTGGTTTTTCAGGGTGGTGCGCAAGGGCATGGTTTCATACACCCCCATCCGGCCTCGATAACCGGTACCACGACATTCCAGGCAGCCCACCGGCTGATAAAGCGTTGCCGGCATCTTCATCTTGAAGGGGCGAACCAGGTCCTCCCACGCTTGCGGGTCGGTTTCGGTGGCCGCCTTACAGTTCGGGCACAGCGTTCTCACCAGCCGTTGCGCCATCACACCCAGCACCGTGGCGCTGATCATATAAGGCGCCACGCCTAGGTCGATCAGGCGGGTGACGGAGGATGGCGCGTCATTGGTATGCAGGGTCGACAGCACCAGGTGGCCGGTGAGGGCTGCCTGAATGGCCATGTCTGCGGTCTGCAAGTCTCGAATCTCACCGATCATGATGATGTCCGGGTCTTGACGCAGCATGGCCTTCACACCTTGGGCAAAGTCCACGTCGATATTGGCCTGAATTTGCATCTGGTTAAAACTGGGCTCCACCATTTCGATGGGGTCTTCGATGGTGCAAACATTCACTTCGCTGGTGGCCAGCTGCTTGAGCGTAGAATACAGCGTGGTAGTTTTCCCCGACCCGGTGGGGCCGGTAACAAAGATGATGCCATGGGGGTGGCTGGTCATCTGGTGCCAGGTATCGTGATCGTCCTTGGTAAAACCCAATTGTTCGAAGCTACGCACCAGCACATCCGGGTCGAATACCCGCATCACCATTTTTTCACCGAACACGGTGGGCAGGGTAGAAATCCGCAGCTCAATCTCCGCCCCTTCCGGCGACTTGGTCTTTAAACGGCCATCCTGGGGTTTACGCTTTTCCGCCACATTCAAACGGCTGAGAATCTTCAGCCGGCTAGTCACCGCCGCCATAATGGCCGCCGGCAATTCATACACATCATGCAACACACCATCAATGCGAAAGCGCATCTTGCCGGTTTCCCGGCGCGGCTCCAGGTGGATATCGCTGGCGCGCTGGGAAAACGCATACTGCAGAATCCAGTCCACAATGTTAACGATATGCTGGTCGTCCGCATCGTGGTGCCCTTTGCCCACTTCGAGTAACTGCTCGAAGTTGGTGATGCCCGACATTTCCTGCCCGGTGTTGCCGGTCGCCCCCGCAATGGAGCGGCTCAAATTATAGAACTCAATCCGGTAGCGGCGCATTTGCTCCGGGTTGACCAACACCACTTCCAGCTCACGATCGCGCAGCACCTGCTGCAAATGCGGCTGCCAGTCGCGCACGAACGGCTGGTCGCAGGCCACCACCACCTTGTCGCGATGCACCTCCACCGCCACGATGCCGTGGCGTTCAGCGAAGGCGTAACTCATTACATTGGTGACCTGATCCACATGCACTTTGAGCGGATCAATGCTGTACACCGGCAGGCCGCTTTTTTCCGACAACCAATGGGTAAGGAAGTCCACATCCAAAAGCTGGTGGGTATTGGTGCGATCGGTAAGGCGGTATTTGGCCAGCACCTGAATTGCGTGCCAGTTCAACTCTTTCTTTTCCCGCGGCGTCGTGGAGATTACGTTAAAATCCTCCTGGCTGACGCGCCCTTCATCCAGCAATTCACGCATCAACCAGCGCACATCAACCAATAGGCCATCCAGCTTGGAGGCATCCAGGGGAGCGCTAACCGTTACTTTTGTCACTTTCTATACTCTCCAACTCTTACCCGGCACTCTATTGGCGTGTGCCACACTGCAAACACACCACGGTGGCAACCTGAGCTATCTCATTATTCTGGCGTAGGCCGTGACGGCCAACCGGCACCTTTACTGTACCCCTAACACTGAACCCCTGACAGCCCCGCCGGCTTTCTCTATACTCGCGACCCAATTAATGCCGGAACGGCAACACTGTTGTCACCGTCTTGCCGCCGCTACCCGCCAGCAGCGAATAGCGGCATGATGGGAAGCTATTCCCAACCCTAACACTTGGACCCGAGGCGCCTATGTCCTTTGGAAGCTCCATTGCCGGCCTCTTCGGCCGCTCACCAATCAAGCCCCTGCAACAACATTACGATACCGTCCACGACTGCGCCCGCACGCTGGCGGACTTCTTCGCCGCCGTGACAGCCAACGACTGGGACAAGGCTCGCGCCGCACGCAAACGCATCGCTGAGCTAGAAAACCAGGCCGACGAGCTGAAAAAACAGTTCCGCTTGAGCCTGCCCAAAAGCCTATTTTTGCCCATGCCCCGCACCGATCTGCTCGAACTGATCAGCGTGCAGGACAAGGTCGCGAATAAGGCTAAGGATATTTCCGGGCTGATGCTTGGTCGGCAGATGACCATTCCTCCCGTTTTGGCCGACGTAATGCAAGCCTATGTACAAGGCGCCATCGACACCTCCGCCCAAGCCCAGAAAGCCATCAACGAACTGGATGAGCTCATCGAAACCGGCTTCAGTGGCCGTGAAATTCGCATGATAGAAGACCTGATCGAAGAACTGGACCGGCTGGAACGGGCCAACGACGATCAGCAAATCACCATTCGCGCCACACTGTTCAAGCTGGAAACCGAGCTATCACCGGTGGACGTCATCTTCCTCTACAAGATCATCGAATGGGTGGGCGATCTCGCCGATCGCGCCCAGAAAGTGGGCGGCCGCCTGCAGATGCTGGTCGCACGCTAGGAGAGTTCTTATGGAGTGGATGCTAGAGCATAGCTATCTCATGCTACTGCTGGCGGGCGCCTTCGGGTTCCTAATGGCCTGGGGCGTTGGCGCCAACGATGTGGCCAACGCCATGGGGACCTCGGTGGGCGCCAAGGCCCTCACCGTGAAGCAGGCGGTTATCATCGCCATTATTTTTGAATTTGCCGGGGCCTATCTGGCCGGCGGCGAAGTCACCGCCACCATCCGCAAGGGCATCATCGATGCGGATGCCTTCTCCCACGCCCCGCAATACCTGGTCTACGGCATGATGTCCGCATTGCTGGCCGCCGGCATCTGGTTGATGGTGGCGTCCTGGTTCGGTTGGCCGGTCTCCACCACCCATTCCATCGTCGGTGCCATCGTCGGCTTTGCCGCCGTAGGCTTGGGCATGGACGCGGTGCACTGGGGCAAGGTGGGCTCCATCGTCGCTAGCTGGGTCACCTCGCCCCTGCTGGCCGGGATCATTTCCTTTGCCCTGATCCGTAGCGTGCAACGGTTGGTACTGAACCACGACGACCCCTTCGAACGCGCCAAGAAAGTCGTCCCTTTCTACATGTTCTTGGTGGGCTTTGTTATTTCCATGGTCACCATGGTCAAAGGGTTGAAACACGTCGGCCTGGAACTGAGTTTCTTCCACAGTTTCCTGTGGGCCCTGCTGGGTGGCGCGGTTGTTATGGCACTGGGAAGCTTCTTCCTGAGTCGGGTTGAACCAGACCCAGAAGCCGATAAAGACTTCCGGTTCAGCTCTGTGGAGCGCGTGTTTGCGGTGCTCATGATCTTCACCGCCTGCGCCATGGCGTTTGCCCACGGCTCCAACGATGTAGCCAACGCCGTCGGCCCGCTGGCCGCCATCAACAGCGTACTGGCGTCCGGCGGCGAAATCGGCGCCAAAGCAGAAATGCCCAGCTGGATTCTTTTGGTCGGGGCCATGGGTATCGTCTTTGGGCTAGCGATTTTCGGCGCCCGAGTGATGGCCACTGTAGGCAAAAAAATTACCGAGCTCACCCCATCCCGTGGCTTCGCCGCCGAGCTGGGCGCCGCCACCACCGTGGTGCTGGCCTCCAGCACCGGCCTGCCCATTTCCACCACTCACACCCTGGTAGGCGCGGTCTTGGGCGTCGGCATGGCCCGCGGCATTGGCTCTCTGAACCTGCGTGTAATCAGCACCATCTTCACCTCTTGGGTCGTCACCCTGCCCGCCGGTGCGCTGCTCTCCATCCTGTTCTTCTATTTCTTCAAAGGCCTGTTTGGGGCATAGCAAAAAAGGCTTCACGCACACAGAAAAGCCGCCCTCGGGGCGGTTTTTTTGTGGGGGCTCATACCCCCCACATCTAGTATCCGGCACAATCTGCTCGCTATACTGGCCAATCAATCACTTAGAGCCGAGACGCCCGTGTCCACCAGCGCAGCCCCGAACACCGACAGCCAGGTTCACTGGTTCCGCAATTCGTCCCCGTATATCAATGCGCATCGGGGCCGAACCTTTGTGGTTATGTTGTCTGGGGAGCTGCTGGACGGCCCGCGCCTGCCTACCCTGATTCACGATCTGGCCCTGCTGAATAGCCTGGGAATCAAACTGGTGCTGGTGCATGGCGCCAGGCCACAAATTTCCGCCCGGCTGGCAGAATCCGACATTGAATCCACCTTTGAGCAACACATGCGCATCACCGACAGTGCCGCGCTGGATAGCGTCGTGGCGGCGGTGGGCGCATTGCGCCTGAAACTGGAAGGCTTGTTCTCCATGGGGCTGGCTAACTCCCCCATGCATAACGCCAGCATCCGGTTGATTAGCGGCAACTTTGTAGTGGCCAAACCGGTAGGCGTGCGTGGTGGCTTCGACTACCAGCACACCGGTGAAGTGCGGCGCATCGACGTAGACGCCATTCGCCAGCAACTGGGCAACGGTAACGTGGTGCTGCTCTCGCCGGTGGGCGGCTCGCCCACCGGCGAACTGTTCAACGTGAACGCAGAAGAAGTGGCCTCCACTGCCGCCATCGCCTTGGGCGCCGACAAGCTCATCATCATGGGCGAACACCTGCGCCTCGCCGACCCGCAAGGCCACCTGGTGCGCGAACTCAGCCCCCAGCAAGCCGGCAAACTGCTGGCCGGCAACCAATACGAAAACAATGGTGTAGACCGGCAGCTCACCGCTGCCTGCCATGCCGCCAGTAACGGCGTGGCCCGGGCGCACCTGCTCGATGCCCAGGTAGACGGCGCACTAATCAAAGAACTGTTCACCCGCGACGGCTGCGGCACCCTGGTTACTAGGGAAACCTACGAAACCCTCCGTGGCGCGCGCATTGAAGACGTGGGCGGCATTCTCGAACTGATCGAACCACTGGAAGAAGACGGCACCCTGGTGCGCCGCTCACGGGAGCTACTGGAAAACGAAATTCAGCGCTTCGCCATCATCGAACGCGACGGCATGGTTATCGCCTGCGCGGCCCTCTATCCCTTCCCCGAAGAAAAGACCGGCGAACTGGCCTGTGTCGCCGTTCATTCCAGCTACCGCAAAGGTGAACGGGGCGCCCAAGTCCTCGGCTATCTGGAACGGCGGGCACGGGAACAGGGGCTGCACAGCCTATTCGTGCTCACCACCCTCACCGCACACTGGTTTCAGCAACAGGGGTTTGAGGCAGCGGGAGTAGAAGCCCTGCCGGGAGCCAGGCAGTCGCTGTATAACTGGCAGCGGAATTCAAAGGTGTTTGTGAAGGGGCTTTGAAGGTTATGGCCAGATTTCTAGCGCCCACATGAAAGTCTGGGCGACATACCGCCGGCGGTGTATCGCCAGAAAGTGGGGAACTCTAGTTTAGGGGTGTCTCACTAAAGGGGGAGCGGACATGACGTTTCCCATACTTCTCTTAGGCTTTTATCACTTTCTTTAAAATGACCAGGAAATAAAGCCTTCATATTGTCTCCATCATTGAACGCCTTGCTCACAGGAAAATTGCGAGCTTGCGAGTAAATTTTCCTTGTGCAGCTAATTGTTAAATTCTGAACAGCTATTAATCAATTTAGACAATTCAATAAATGCCATTCTCAAATTCTCATTCTTCCTTAACCTTTCTCTAAAATCTCTCACCTTATCAACAGGCTTCCCGAGCAAAACTTCAATTTCATGCCTTAACTTCCATTCCTTAGAGAGAACCCATTCACCGCCAACCCTTGAAAGAGTTACATGCACAGGATTTCCACCCAACATTCCGTTGGCAACAACTTGCGAGGAGCAATTCTCACCTTCGAAACACTTACATCCCTCTGAAGACCCTCCAATAGAAACAATCACACCCGGGTATACACCATCCACTTTCCTAGTTATTTCCCCGACCTCAAAATCAGTCAAGTTTTCAGACCTTAGACCTGTATCAGGAAGAGCTTCATAAGGAAATTTCCCCCAGGAAGCACCTGACAGCAAGATCAAAACTATGAAGATATAATTTCCGATGCTCATAGCCTCAAAAAATTTAACGCCTCAAACAGCGGCGCGCGTTAGCGCGTCCAGCCACGAAGTGGCGTTGCTGCTTTGACTTGTTATGAGTTTTCGTCAAGGTGCCACCCTACAATTTCACCAACGTCATCGTAGACGTTGTAGATAACCTCGCAATCACAGAACCCGCCATGCTCACCCAACCAGGGAACAACGACCTCTGGATTCAATTTCCGTGACTCGATGAATTCAATGGACTCCTTCAGTGTGTGATCACACTCTGGAGCTGGTTCACGATTTAAAAAAGAGAGAAGATCTTTAAGCTCATCGACACTCATTGGTATAGATGCACGAATTTCATCTTGCTCATTCTTCTTATACTGAGCCTTCAGCTTTTTCTTCTGATCTTTATCCATACTCAAGACTCATAACGCCGCTATTACCGGCGAGTTGTAGTTGATTGGCTTTTTGTGCTATTCAAGCACAAAAACCAAGCGACGGACATGGAGTCCGGTAGATAGCTTTGTTACATGTTAGAGCTTGGTAGATAACCAAATCGCCACCTTAGTTGAACCCGCAACCACAACAAATATTGGCTTATATATAAAATATTTTTTACCACGAGACGCGCCAATGTTTTGATGCGCCTCTTCATCTGCTTTTATACTGTAAACCGCACCATGAGCCTCAGCATCATGTTTACTAAGGAAATTTAGCTGCCACGATAGATGGTGCAATACCGTAGTTTCAATTGCATTGGTACACACCCATATAGCATTTCGCCCCATTAGCGCAGTAAATAGCCCTAGCAGAAAGCCGCCACACGCCCAAAAGCATAAAGCATAAAGCATAAAGCATAACAAGAACGAATTGAGCGTGCTTTTAACAAATTATCAAATGTTTCGAAATGCTTTTTTTCGTGAGCTAACATCTCGCTTAGCTCGTGCACTATGTCTTTATAAAGATACCTAGATATTAATAATTGCGATTTATAGATATTAATCGCGCCTAGCTCACCTGCGTGATCCACACGAATAATTCTTTCAATTTCTTTTAGGTGCTCGATCTCAGAATTCCTTGGGCATGTAACGCCCCAAGCAGGGGCAGATTTTGCGTTTTGAGCGCAGCGATGCAAAATTTGTCCCACTGCCTTGGCTTGTTAGGTTCGAGAGGGGCGGCAGATGCATCAAATAACCCTTAAATTTTTGACTAGAGGGAAATAACATACCGCCAAGATTGCAGTGACGCCCAAAAACCACTCCCCATCCCCGCCAAAATATACTCTTACCCATTCTCCTCCTTCTGGGCCGGCAAATAAAAAGGCAGCCAGGAAGAAGAGAACAAGATTTGTAACCAACCCCAATCCTGAAGCAGCTACAACCGAATAAAACTTCTGCACCACGGGGTTTCTATCAATCACTTCGATACCTAACGCCCGGCGCAGCGGGCAAATTGCAGCGAGGAACGAGCGGAAATTTGATCCGCCTGCCGCCGCTTGTTATACACTACTCAAAGCTCGTGATTGTGTAGGTTTTCCCTGGCCCATACTGATTGTTGGGATTAAAGGTAAGCTCCAAAGTGGCACGTTGGTTTTCCTCATATTCACGGTCACCGCACGTGTCAGCGTCTACCCAAACTTGAATCTCTTTCCCCTGTGATAGCAAAGTCCCATAGCAACCCGCAGCACCCTCATACATCCAAAATGACATTTCACCTGTTAGATTGACTCGTTCACTTGGGCTTTCAGGTAAAGAAACCTGATTCAAGCTGGCAGCCTGTTCAGATGCTGGAGCATTACCATCTGAACACCCCTCGATAAAAATAAAAACAGCAGATAGAACAATAACTCGATTCATCACTTCCTCTTTGTATAACGCTCGAACTCACGGGACAGTTTATAGCCGCGGAGCGGCGGAGAAGTGGTCCCGTGCAGTGACTTGTTATGTGTTGAATCTATCGACCTAAGCATCGGATGTGATTTCAATAAGAACAAATTTTGAGGAGCTATCAGATTTTCCGAACTTAAGCCAAGGCTTGCCTGCGCCATCGTTTAGCCTGCTCGATTCGGCTTCAGATTCAGAAATATTCAAAATATCGAATATTTGGACAGGAGCGCCGTCGTGCTTAAGGCCCTCGTCCTCCGTGTAGCAGGCCACGGACTGCTCTGGATTAAACTGCTGCAGCTTCTTGATCAAATCCTTGATTTTCATTGCAACTCCTTATTCGTCAACGTGCTGAACACATAACGCTCGAACTCACGGGACAGTTTATAGCCGCGGAGCGGCGGAGAAGTGGTCCCGTGCAGTGACTTGTTATGTGTTGAATCTATCGACCTAAGCATCGGATGTGATTTCAATAAGAACAAATTTTGAGGAGCTATCAGATTTTCCGAACTTAAGCCAAGGCTTGCCTGCGCCATCGTTTAGCCTGCTCGATTCGGCTTCAGATTCAGAAATATTCAAAATATCGAATATTTGGACAGGAGCGCCGTCGTGCTTAAGGCCCTCGTCCTCCGTGTAGCAGGCCACGGACTGCTCTGGATTAAACTGCTGCAGCTTCTTGATCAAATCCTTGATTTTCATTGCAACTCCTTATTCGTCAACGTGCTGAACACATAACAGCGTATTCAGTCGAACGTTTCGACATATCTTTTTTCGACATATTTCTTAGCCGGCCACCGCATATAATTCCGATAAACCCATAACCTTTAGCAACTTACCCAAGAAGTGAGAACCTTTCCCATCTGACAAAACTCGAACGAGCGGCCTATTTCCGGGGAGTTCAGGCACATTTAAGTCGCAACCTGAACCAACGATCAACGACTTAGCGAGTTTTAAGCTCTCTCCTACACGCATTTGCGCCCCGTTCTGTTGAGCACGGGTTCCCATTGCCCCAGCCTGCTATGGGGAAGGAAAACGCTATGAGCAATAGAACCACAGATATTCCAGTTTCCATTCCTGCTAAGCCCTTAAGGCTTCTTGATCAGTTCCGTGCCTGGCTGCGCACTAATCACTATCGTTACCAGACTGAACGAACCCGGAGATACAGTCTTTTCTGGGATTCTTGTATCGGGGTATTTTCTTCCTCTGGTTAAGAGAAGGTGTCCACTAAAGCGGGGGAACAACACAACCCGGTGGGGCTACTTGTTAAACTTTCACACCTCAACGGTATATCCCAGCGCCAGCTCGTCACCCGGCAAACCGCGAATCCCCCAATTCTCCTTTGGAGTTTCAAATAATGTGATTTCAATATCTTGGGGCGTAATGCCAACCTGCTTATTAATATTTGAGAATATGCCTTTTATGAGGGCTTTTTTTGCCTAAACAGAACGCCCCTCAAACATTGATATTTCAACTATTATATATTTTTCTGACCGATCACCAGGGTAGATAAATTCACTTGGCTCAAGGGTAATGAATCTATGGAATTTCTTCTCTGGTGGATAATTGAGCGCGGACATTACAGCGTTATGCACGGAGGCAGATATTAAAGCTCTGTTTTCGTCGAGATTAGGCTTTAAGCCATATATTTTAATCTGAGCCACATTCAGTCCTCGTGGAACTTAACAGGCATTAGAGATCCGGCTCGAACATCCAATGACCGCGCCGGCTTCATATCACCGTTATTAATTTTGTATAACGAAGGAGAAAACCCCATTTCTCAGCTCTTCGTGCTTAACGGAAAAATTCACTCTATCTCAGCAATTTATAAAAATATGTAAGCCATATCCTACATTTCCAACTGGCGTGCGAGTGAAGGGCAGCTCTGGCTCTATGCAGGTTAGCTTCTGCATTACCGGAGCGCCTGAGCCCTTTCGCCGTGCGAGCAAGGCTCCAACAGTGTGGGTCTGTGGGTTACAATGCCGTCCCTATGTCCCGCTATTGACCATTAACGAGGTTCCCATGCCGCAGTATCGCTCCCGCACCACCACCCATGGCCGCAATATGGCTGGCGCCCGTGCCCTGTGGCGCGCCACGGGCATGAAGGACGGGGACTTCGGTAAACCGATTATTGCCATCGCTAACTCCTTTACCCAGTTCGTACCGGGGCATGTGCACCTGAAGGACATGGGCCAGCTGGTGGCCGGTGAAGTCGAGAAGGCCGGCGGCATCGCCAAGGAATTCAATACCATTGCGGTGGATGACGGCATCGCCATGGGCCACGACGGCATGCTCTATTCTTTGCCCAGCCGCGACATCATCGCGGATTCCGTGGAGTACATGGTCAACGCCCACTGCGCCGACGCCCTTGTCTGCATCTCTAACTGCGACAAGATCACTCCTGGCATGCTGATGGCATCCATGCGCCTGAATATTCCGGTGATCTTCGTGTCCGGTGGCCCCATGGAAGCGGGCAAAACCAAGCTGGCCGAGGGCAAGCTGGACCTGGTAGACGCCATGGTGATGGCCGCCGATGACAGCGTGGACGAAGAAACCCTGAACGAAGTGGAGCGTTCCGCCTGCCCCACCTGCGGCTCCTGCTCCGGCATGTTCACCGCCAATTCCATGAACTGCCTAACCGAGGCACTGGGCCTGTCGTTGCCCGGTAACGGCTCACTGCTGGCTACCCACGCGGACCGCCGCGAACTGTTCCTGGAAGCGGGCCGGCGCATCGTGGACGTTACCCGACGCTACTACGAGCAGGACGAAGAGGCCTTGTTGCCGCGCAATATCGCTTCCGTGAAAGCGTTCGAAAACGCCATGAGCTTGGACATCGCCATGGGCGGCTCCACTAACACCGTGCTGCACTTGCTAGCCGCAGCACTGGAAGGCGAAGTGGACTTCACCATGGAAGACATCGACCGCCTCAGCCGTAAGGTGCCGTGCTTGTCGAAAGTGGCCCCGGCCACCCAGAAATACCATATGGAAGATGTGCACCGTGCCGGTGGTGTGATGGGCATTCTCGGCGAACTGGACCGGGCTGGCCTGCTCAACCGCGACATTCCCATGGTGCACTCGGCCTCTGTGGCCGAAGCCCTGGAGCATTACGACATCATGCGCACCCAGGATGACGGCGTGAAAAAGATGTTCACCGCCGGCCCGGCAGGCATCCCCACCCAAACGGCCTTTAGCCAGGAAACGCGCTGGGAAAGCCTGGATGACGACCGCGAAAACGGCTGTATCCGCAATTACGAAAATGCCTACAGTAAGGACGGTGGCCTGGCCGTGTTGTACGGCAACATCGCCGAGCGCGGCTGCATCGTGAAAACCGCCGGGGTGGATGATTCCATTCTCACCTTCACTGGCCGCGCCCGAGTATTCGAATCCCAGGATTCGGCGGTTCGCGCCATCCTCGGTGATCAGATCGTTGCCGGCGATGTGGTGGTAATTCGCTACGAAGGGCCCAAAGGCGGCCCGGGCATGCAGGAAATGCTCTACCCCACCAGCTACCTGAAATCCAAAGGGCTGGGCAAGGAATGTGCGCTGCTCACCGATGGCCGTTTCTCCGGCGGCACGTCCGGCCTGTCCATTGGCCACGCGTCCCCGGAAGCCGCAGAGGGCGGCGCCATTGCCCTGGTGAATGAAGGCGACACTATCAATATCGATATTCCCAACCGCACCATCCATCTGGATATCAGCGATGAAGAGCTGGCGCACCGCCGCACTCACATGGAAAACCGTGGCAAGCTGGCCTACAAGCCCAAGGAAATTCGCCCACGCCGTGTTTCCACCGCCCTGAAAGCCTACGCCGCACTCACCACCAGTGCAGACCGCGGCGCAGTGCGTGACTTGAGCCAAATCGGCGAATAAGCTGAACCACATCAAGGCGACCATCAGATCGCCTTTTTAGGCCGCTCCGCGGCGGCTGCACACGGCATGCCAAACGGGAGACACGCTCTTTTGAGCCCCTGCTGTAGAAGTGTAGCCTAGCGGAGTCACGACGCCCCCTCTGCTAAAGGAGCAGCCTAGCCCATGAGCATCAAACACAAGCTGATGCCCCACTTTGCCCGCCTGATTACCAGCGAAGGGCTACAGCAATGGCGGCGTCGCCTGCTGGAATGGCGCCGACAACTGAAACGCCAACCGCACCAGTCCACCTTCTATTTCCGCATTGACGATCCCTATTCAGTGCTAATGGCGCAGGTGATTCCACGCTTTTCTCAGCACTTCGGCATTACCGTTACCCCCCGGGTAATGCTGTATTTAGACCAGCAGATGTACCCAGCCGCAGACATGCTCGCAGAGCTTGCCCCCAGCGATGCGGTTCAGCTGGCCGAGCTGCACGGCCTGGATTTCCCTACAGACTGGCGATTGCCTGCCCGGGAAGTTAGCCTGGCAGCGACTCGCTGCCTACTCAAACATGAGGGCGACGAGCGTTTCTGGAGCCTGGCCGCCGCACTGGCCGATGCCCTGTGGCGTAACGACCACGACAAACTGGAAGCCCTGCTCAGTGAATATGGCCAGCAAGCGGCCGATCGAGCACAGCTCTCTCTGGAAGCGCGCCGCGACCAGTTTCTTAACGACGGCCACTACCTCACCGGCACCCTACATTACGCCGGCGAATGGTATTGGAGCGTGGAACGGCTGGACCACCTTGGCCACCGCCTTAACGCGCTGGGACTGGGCAGTGCAGACTGGCCGCTGCCCTACGGCCGAGCCAAGCGGGCACGTTTGAAGGACACCCCGGAAAGCCTGAAAGGCGCTCCGCTAACGCTGTACTTTTCTTTCCGCAGCCCTTATTCCTATATCGCCCTCTCGCGGACCTATGCACTGGCCGATCATTACGGGTTGGCGCTGAAAATTCGCCCGGTGTTGCCCATGGTGATGCGCGGGCTCACCGTCCCCAAAGCCAAACGCTTCTATATCCTGAACGATGCCGCCCGTGAAGCTCGCCTACACGGCGTGCCCTTTGGCAAGGTCTGCGACCCGGTGGGCGCAGGGGTGGAACGCTGCATGGCCATTTGGCCCTTCGCCGAGAAAGAAGGGCGCTTACGCGAATGGCTGCGCGCCGCCGCCGTAGGCATCTGGAGCCAGGGCATTAATGCCGCCAGCGATAACGGGCTGAAATTTCTGGTGGAAAACGCAGGCCTAGACTGGAACCGTGCCCGCCGCTGGCTGGATGACGATAGCTGGCGCGACCTCGCCGAGGACAACCGCAACGCCATGATGGAAGCGGGTAGCTGGGGCGTACCCAGCTTTATGACTCAAGATGACATGGTATGGGGGCAAGATCGTTTTGCCATCATTGAGAACAGCCTGCTAGCCTCACAGGCCGATGACAGAAACTGAGCCAAGCTGCTCTCTGTTTTAGTAAGAGCGCATGCTTATCACCTGAACGCGGTGCCGGCGAACTCAAGAGTGAAGGGTTTGCCGGCTCGGCACAAAATGCAGCCAGGGCCTTGTTCAGGTTCCAGCTTAAGGCTTGACGCTTGCTTTGCACTGCAATCGTCATGTAAGCATAGCCCCTTAATTACATTAAAAATTACATTAAAAAACCTTGGAGATATCATTATGACCCTTGCCTATTGGTGTGTGCTTGCCGCCATCGTTTTGCCTTACCTGTCCACTTCACTGGCCAAGTTTCAAGGTGGTTTCGGGCCCAAACAGAACCATAATCCCCGCGAATTTCTGGAAACATTACAGGGCAGCCGCAAGCGCGCTCACTGGGCCCAACAGAACGGCTTTGAAATCACCCCGGCTTTTGCCGCCGCCGTGATCATTGCCCATTTGGCGGCCACATCACCGCAGGGCACCATTGATGGCATCGCCCTGGCCTTTGTCGTCAGCCGCATCCTGTTCACGCTCTGCTACGTGGCTGACTGGGCCAGTGCGCGCACCTTGGTTTGGGCCTTCGGCATGGGTTGCATCGTTGCGCTGTTTGTTGGCGTTGGCAGCTAAGAGAAAGGCAATTGATAACGAACGCCGCCTCCAGCCAACGCTCTGGGGGTGGCTTCAAGAGTATCGAACTCTGCAATTTCAATTTATCCCCCCATGGCCCAGACCTTCACGATTACTGTCCACGGCAAGGGAGCGTTCCCCTGCCGCGCAGACCAGACCATTGTCGACGCCGGGCAGCAGGCGGGCTTCGGCTTTCCTGTCGCCTGTCGTAATGGCGTGTGCGAACGCTGCATTGGCCAGCTCAGCCATGGACAGGTGCAGCAAAAAAACCGCACTATTCGCGCAGGCGAAGACAACCCCTCTGGGGTGCTATACTGCGTCGCCCTGCCACTCAGCGACTGTGAGATTGATGTGCCCGAGGTAACTGCGCCCGGCGAATTGCCGGTCCACCAGATCCATTGCCAAATTCAGCAAATCGACGCCCTCAACCACGACGTGAGTCGTGTCTGGCTGCGCCTGCCAGCAGGCAAGAAAATCCAGTGGCATGCGGGCCAGTATCTAATGCTGAATCTACACGGCGAGAGCTACCCCTTTTCTATTGCTAACCATTGCCATGGGCGCAATATCGAATTGCACATTCGCCACGGGGATGACAACAGCGCCACCCAAGACATCATGGCCAGCCTGCAATCCGAGCGCACCGTCAGCACCACCCTGCCCGCCGGTCTGCGCTTTATCGACAGCGCCCCGCAGCATCCGGTGTGGTTTATTTGCGGCTCCACCGGCTTTGCGCCAGTGAAAGCCATGATCGAGCGTCTGATCGCGCTGAATTTCTCCCAGCCGGTACGGCTGTTCTGGGGCGCCCGCACCGATGCAGACCTGTATCTGCCGCATTTGCCCGCCCAATGGCAGGGGGCCCTGGCCGATTTTGACTTCGTGACCTCCTTGTCCGACATACGCCACCCGGACCATGCCGAAGGGCTGGTGCACGAAGCCGCACTGGAAGCGCTCGGAGAACCCGACCTGCCGCTATTTTTCTTGGGCGGCTCGCCACCCATGGCCTGGGCGGTTTTCGACGCACTGGTCGCCGAAGGTGTCCCCGCCGGCAATATCCATTGCGACGCATTTGATTACGCACCACGTGACTAGGGCAACACGAATTAAGCTCACTCCCCGGGCTGGCAACAACCGGGCTCGCGTTGTAGTTTGAGGCTTGTTGCCCCATTTCAGGGAAAGGATACGATGGCGGATTCCCCCTCCTCGGCTAATGGTGATCAGGCTTTATTGTTGCCCTGCCACGAGTGCGACCTGATTTGCGAGGTGACGATTCGCCACGACGGCCGATGGCGATACTGCCCGCGCTGCCAGCACCCGCTGATGCGCCCGGCCCAAGATGATCAACTCACCCCCGCACTGGCATTCACGGCTTTATTGTTACTCACCCTGTCACTTCTTTTCCCGTACCTGGGCTTTGAAAAGAACGGCATTGAAAGAGCTATTTCCATCACGGATGCAGCACAGGAGCTGGCGGTTTATCACCACCCTGCGCTTGCGGTCATTGTTCTGGCCACCATCGTAGTAATCCCGGCCTTGTACCTGCTCTCGGTCTGCTGGATTCATATGAGCCTGGCCAGCCCCAGGCCGCTGCCCGGCAGCCTGTTCCTGGCTCGTTGGCTGCCGCGCATGCAACCCTGGATGATGGCCGATGTTTTTGCCATCGCCGCCTTGGTGAGCCTGATTAAAATCATCGCCATGGCCCATATCCAGTTACTCTCCGCCTTCTGGACCTTTTCCGGCTTCGCCCTGATCCTGCTGATTACCGTTACTCGCATGAATACCATCGGCTTATGGCAGCGGTTACTCGGCGACCTGCAACAGCCGCCGGAGGCCCACGCAGGCAAAACCGCCCAGACTCTGGGCCTGATCGGCTGCGAATGGTGCGGGCAGCTTCAGCCCCTAGGGCGCCACCGTTGCCATCATTGCCACAGCCCCCTGCATGAACGCCGCCCTTTTAGCCTGCAACGGGTTTTGGCGCTACTGATCACCGCTATCCTATTCTGTTTCCCCGCACACTTGTTTCCCATCATGATCACCACCAGCCTGGGAAAGACCGAGCCATCCACCATTATTTCCGGGGTGATGCTGTTTATTCGGCATGGCGACTGGCCCATTGCAGTAATTATTTTCACCGCCAGCGTGCTAGTGCCCTTCGGCAAGATTCTCGCTCTCAGCTGGTTATGCCTTGCCACCCGACAACAACAAGCACTGGATATGAACAGCCAAATGAAACTGTATCGCCTCACCGAGTGGATTGGGCGCTGGTCGATGATTGATGTCTTTGTGGTGGCCATCATTGTCGCCCTGTTTCAGATGGGCAATATTCTTACCGTGACGCCAGGCATGGGAGGGGTCGCGTTCTCCGCCGTGGTCATTTTTACCATGCTCGCCGCCCACCAGTTCGACCCTCGGCTAATCTGGGATCAGCAACAACAGCTGCCGCCCACTCTTGAACCGGAGCCTCAACCTTGAACCAACCTGACACGCCCACGTCACGCCGCCGACTGTCTGCTGTCTGGCTGATTCCTCTGGTAGCTGCACTCATTGGACTGTGGCTGGTGTTCAGTTACCTTTCCAGCCAAGGGCCGATTATTACGTTGAAGCTGGAAGATGCGGAAGGCATCAATGCCGGCAAAACCGCGATAAAGACGCGCAACGTTCAAATAGGCGTAGTAGAAAGTGTCAGCCTCTCGGAAGACCTGAGCCATACCCTGCTCAGCGTGCAGATGCAGGCCGACACCGACCGCATGCTCTTTAGTGACTCCCAGTTCTGGGTGGTAAAACCCCGAGTAGGGCGTGAGGGCATCAGCGGCTTAAACACCGTCCTGTCCGGGGCCTATATCGAATTATTGCCTGGCAGTAACGGCAAAAAGACAAAAACCTTTACCGTAAAAAACAGCCCGCCGCCGGAGAAAACGGGCGACGGCCTGTTCCTGAAACTGGTCAGCGAGCCGGGCACCAACATCAACAACGGCGACCCGGTCAGCTTCCGCAACCTGAAAGTGGGCCGGGTGGTCGAAACCCAATTTGATCGCCAAGCCAAACTATTCCGCCACCGTCTCTTCATCGAAAAACCCTACGATGTATTGGTCAGCGAGAGCAGCCGTTTCTGGAAAGTCTCTGGCATCGGCTTCCAGCTGGATGCCAGGGGCTTTCAAGCCCAGCTCAGCTCGCTAGAAGCGCTGCTTGGTGGAGGCATTTCTTTTTCCGTGCCCGACGCCAGCATGGCCACCGGCGCACCGGTGGAGGATGGCCACCAATTCAAATTGCATAACAGCCAGGAAAGCGCCCGGCGAGCGCTTTATACCCAGACCTTGGACTACGTATTGCTGGTTGAACGCAGTGTGCGCGGGCTTACAGCAGGCGCCCCCGTGGAATACCGCGGCATCCGCGTTGGCACTGTGGAACAAGTCCCCTGGGCTTTTGGCGAGCATGGCCCCAGTGCCATGACCGACAACCCGATCCCAGTGCTAATCCGCCTGGAACCGCAACGGGTCAATCGACAATCCAACATCGCGTTAACCACCTGGAAAGAAGAAATCAGCCAGATGGTTCACAATGGCCTTCGCGCCAGCCTCAAAGCCGGCAACCTGCTAACGGGCTCGTTGTTTGTGGAGCTGGCGTTCCACCAAAACGCACCCACTTCGGATACCTCTCTAACCTATAACTCCGTGCCAGTCATGCCGTCCGTGGGCAGCGGCGGCTTGAGTAAATTAGAAGACCAGCTCCATGCGTTGCTGGAAACACTGAATGAACTGCCCATAAAGAACATGGCAGACAACCTCAATAACAATCTTAAACACTTGTCCGGCGTGACTGGGCGTATTGAATCCTTGCTGGCTGACCCAGCACTCAACACGTTGCCACAGCAAATTTCCAGCAACCTGAATGCACTGGACGCCACGTTACAAGGCTGGCAATCCGGGGGCGATGGCTACCAGGAGCTGCAAGGGACCCTGCAGAAACTGAACCGCTTGCTAGACAGCGCCGAGCCTCTGCTGGACACCTTGAACGAACAGCCCAATGCGTTGATTTTCCAGCGTCACCCAACCACCGACCCCCAACCCCGAGGCGCACAATGATCCGTCTGCTCGCCATCGCCGCTATTCTCGCCGGACTGTGGGGCTGCAGCCACGCCCCCCAACCATCGGCGCCGAGCTATTTGCTGCCTTCTGCCACGCAATCCGCGCATTCACCGCTCACCATAAAGGTGGTGCTGGCTAACTACCTGACCCGGGGCGGTATTGTGATGCAACTCAGCGACAGCGAAATACAGGTGGCCCGCCACCATCGCTGGGCCGAGCCCTTGGCCACGCAGTTACAGCGCGCTCTGGAAGCCCGCATGACCACCGGTGATGAGCAAACTCTCACCGTGGAGCTGACCCGCTTCCAGGGGCTGCAGGGCGAAGACAGGGATGCCGCGGTTATTAGCGGGCGATGGACTCTGGCAGGGAACAACGGAGAAATGGCAAAAGGCCGCATTCAATGGGAAGCCGCACTGGAGAACGGCGGCTATGCCAACCTGATAAGAACACTGGATCAGGGCTGGCAGGCCGTGGCGGCAGAGATCGCCACCACCATTAATTGAAGGGGGGCTTGCCTGCATCCTCTAATGCGTTGCCGGATTACGGCCTTCGGCCTAATACGACCTACAAGGTGCTGCGGTTTTTGTAGGTCGTGTTAGCCGCGTAGCGGCGTAACCCGACAAAACGACATCTCACACTACTGCACGCTTTTATCAGGCAGTGGCAGGGCAGGAAGATCCCCTTCAAGCTGAGCCAAACGCCGGTCGAAGGCGGACATGGCTTTGCTGGTATCCCCCAGTGCCCGGTACAGCCGCGCTAATTCTGCCAAGGCCGTGGCACTCTGGCTGGAATTCGCCGCAGCTTCAAAGAAACCTTGAGCCTTACCCCACAGGCGCGCCTTCAACGCAACACGTCCGGCGGTGATCAAAACCGCCGCATTACCCGGCCGTTCTGCCAGCCACTTTTCCAATACCTGTAACAGGTCATCGGGGGAAATATCGTCGATGGCTTCCAGCACCGGTGGCAAGCGATCATCCCACCGGTTATCCAGTTGCTCGCGGACCAGATTCAGAGCACCACGACCGCCACCCAACTGGGCTAAAAACCCAGCGTAACGGGCTACCATGGCCGGGTCGTTTTTTAGTTGCACCGGCACATCTTTCCACAACTTTCGCAGCTCTTCACGGCGAGTATCTGCATCGTTAAAACCCGGCTTGCGGGCGGTTTCTTGCAGCCAGGCCAACCAGACTTTACGCTCACGGCGGGCCTGATTGGCTTCGCCAAAGGCGCGTTTCAATCGTGGCATCAGGCCGCACAGCGTTTGCCAGTCTTTCTGGCTTTCCAGCACTTCGGCGTAAGTCTTGAGGATACGCTTGTTGCGCGGCGCCATGTCCGCCAGCACCTTCAATTCACTACGGGCCTGTTCCGGATAACCCTCATCCAGTGCAAAGCGGGCTTTCATCAGGCCCGCCACCAGCCTACCTCGGCGGTCAGCGCCAGCCTGCTCAAGGTACTGCTGCGAAGCATCTACCTTGTCCTGCTCTTGAGCCGCTTCCGCCGCTAACAACCAGGCGACCAATGGCCAGTCGCCTTCTTCGCCAGCCGCTACCAACAAGCGCTCGGCCTTTTCCAGCTCGCCATCCACCAGCTGCAGGAAACCGCTTCGCAAGCGACGTTCAGCCACCTTTTTCTTCCAGCGGCGAGTCGCGCGGACTGGCTCCATGAGGTTCCAGGCCGTATTACCCAGCAACGTAAGCACCACCAGTGCCACCGCAGCCAGCAAGGCCATCAGGACCACAAATCCCAGAGTAGTATCCACTGACATGGTGTCGCGGATAATCAGCACATAACCGGAATCCGCTGCCATCCAACGCCCCAGCGCCAACGCGGCGACCAGCGCAATAATAATCAGCAGGACGACTTTTTTCATGCGTCGCCCTCCTTGCGTTTCAGGGCTTCTATGGCCGCCAGTCCATTACCGATCTGCGGCAAAGCCTGGGCCACGTTGGCGCCGCCCATCGCCTTCAGGGTGCTCTGCATGTGGGCGGTACGGGAATCATCACTCCGGAACCATTGCTTGAGCGTCGACTGGGCGTTTTCAATCGCTTGCCGATAGGCTTCCGCACGCCCTTGCATCAATGCAAGCTGCGCCTGCTGCAAGCTGCCGTCCAGGGTCAAACGCACCAGTGCGGCCTGCTCCCCCGACAATGGCAGTGGTACAGCACCTTCATGGCGGCGCACGGTTACCGGCATCCGGTCCATCACATCATGCCACCAGCTCTGATCTCCGTCCGGCTCGGACCGCTCCGCGGGCGAGGCTTCTGTGGGCACCGCCAATTCGGCTACCAGCTCTCGCAAAGCGCCCAGACGCAACACCATGCCCTGCACATCCACTTGGCTGGCGCCACTGAGAATTTCCATATCCAGGGCCAATGCTTTACGGGCCGGCAACACGGCAGGATCATCTAGGCGAGCCAAGGTCTGATCCGCAGCCTTTAACAAACGGCGAGCAGCCAACGCATCTTGGGTAAGCAACAGTCTCTGGCTGGCCAGACTAGCCAGTGCGCGGGCCTCATTAATCAACCACAGCCGCTGGCCACCGCTTTTTATATCGGTCAAGGCGGCGCGGTCCCTGTTCATCTGCGCACCCAGCTTGGACTGCCGTTTTTCTAAGTCAGATAATGCCGCCTGTACTTCGCGCTGCTGACGGGTTAGCTCACCTTTCACTGTCGCCACCTGATCGGCAAGGCCACTCTTTTCGCTCTTCAGCCGGGTGAACTCCTGCCACCCCCACCAGCCAGCAGCGCCAAGTGCAGCTAGCACCACCAATACAAGCAGCACAGCCAGAAGGCTTACCCCAGTTTGGCGGGAAAAAGGACGATCCTGCGTCATATCAGCTCCGTTGTTGTCATAGGCAAGGCGGGCGTAACAGTCAAACGCGCAGCGCTTTCAGCGTGGCGATACCCAATCTCATTGCAAAAACCTTAAAGTGACCGTCCATCGCTGTCCAATCATTACCGTTACCAGCAGGGAAAAAAAGGCCTGTAAGCCCTTTTACGCCCTGATAACCGTTTATCTCTCTCCTCAACCTTTGCCAGCACCCACGGCAAGAGCAGATAACATGTCTTCATCGTGGGCGCTGGCGGCTACACACACTTCGCCGGCATGCCCAGCGCGCACCGCCTCGGCCACGCGTTCTCCGGCAGCCACCACCCCACAGTACGCGGGTACCGACGCTCCGACCGCCTGCCAACCCTGTACGCTGGTAATCATCACCCAATCGGTCTCTGCAGGAATGCGAATTGGGTGTGCGGCCTTGCGGTGGTAAAAGGCCAGCGCCTCCACATTTGCCCCTCGGGACTGCAGAGTTTGCGCCAACAATTCACGGCCGCTATCACCCCGGCAAATTAGAACCTGTTTCTCAACCAGCTGCTGCAGACAAGGCAACGCCAACACCGCTTCGGTATTAAACCCTTGCTTAGGCACAGTGGCAGGCAAGTGCCAAGCCTCCAGCTCTGCTGCAGTAGCTCGGCCCACAGCCAACCAGTGCACCCCAACGGGCCACTGGGGCCACAGATCAGCCATAGCCGACAGAGCCAAGCGGGCAGCATTCACACTGGCGAAAAACACCGCGTGATAACCATCCAGCTCCATCAGAATACGCTGCATAGGGCCATCCACTGTCACCGGCTCGATAACCAGTGCCGGCTGGTGAAGTGGCTGATACCCTGCCTCAACCAACAGGGCCATTAGCCGCTGCTGCTGGCCCTCAGGGCGGGTGACGATAACCCGTTGCTGTCGACCTTGATCGTTCATTGGCGAGCGTACAAGGCCTTCAAAATTTCATCCGCGCCCTGGGCCAATAACTGCTCAGCAATATCGATACCCAGTTCCGCGCCCTGACCGCGGGGAGCGGATCCTTCTGCGCGCAATACTCGACTGCCATCTTCTTCTGCCACCAAGCCACGTAGCCACAACTGGCCGTCTTCAAGCAGAGCAAAACCCGCGATCGGCACCTGACACCCCCCTTCGAGGCGCCGGTTCATGGCCCGTTCGGCCACCACCCGATCCCACGTATCCACATCACTCAGTGGTGACAGTAGCGCGATGGTACTCGTGTCGTCCTCACGACACTCGATGCCCACGGCGCCTTGCCCCACTGCAGGGAGCGACTCTTCCGGTGGCATTTCATAACGAATGCGATCGTGCATTTCCAGCCGTTTGAGGCCCGCTGCGGCGAGGATAATGGCATCGAAATTCCCCGCATCCAGCTTGCCCAGCCGGGTCTGCACGTTACCACGCAGGCTATTGACGACCAAATCAGGGCGATTGGCTTTTACCTGGGCCTGGCGGCGCAGGCTAGAGGTCCCCACGCAGGCACCATGGGGCAGCAAAGACAGGCTATCGAAAGTGTTGGAGACAAAAGCGTCCCGGGGATCTTCTCGCTCACAAATCACCGGCAACGCGAAACCCGGTGGCAATTCCATGGGCACATCCTTCATGGAGTGCACGGCAATGTCCGCGCGCCCGTCCATCATCGCTTCTTCCAGCTCCTTAACGAACAGTCCCTTGCCTCCGATCTTGGCCAACGGGGTATCGAGAATCTTGTCTCCCTGGGTCTTGATTCGCACCAGCTCCACGCGCAATCCCTCATGCAGGCTTTCCAGGCGCTGCTGAACATACTCGGCCTGCCAGATAGCCAACGGGCTGGAACGGGTAGCGATACGCAAGATTTCGCGGGACATAGAGCATCCTGAGGGCAGTGAATTGGGTTGCCAGTCTATCAGTTTAAAAAGCCTCAAGCTGCAAGCGGCAAGTTGCAATAGGACGGTCAGATTATTGCTATTTTAACGACTAGGGCCGCATCCAAACTCTGGGCGCTCCCGATGCTTGACACATTCAAACCGCCAAACCGTGTAGTTGCTTGCAGCCGGGAGCTTGTCCCTGATGTTTTCAGATGCCGCATAAAACCACAGCAAACGCCGCCTGCACCCAAAAGGAGTTCTGGAATTGATAATCCAGCGGATGAGGCTCGGTATTCCCGCCGCAGGGAGCGGCGGCCTAAAGGCTGGCGCTGCCCACACGAATGGGGTTTCCGAGGGGCCGTGGCGGCCATGGGGATGGAAGCTTTCACATTGCCGTACAATGAAGCCGGTAACGGGCAGGGTGGGCCGGGCACGACGGTTGAGCCCAACCGCACCCGTTAGAAGGAGAAACTTTTTTAGTGGCGAAAGTCCTGTTTTTGTTATTCGTTGCGGTTCAATTCATTGCTCAATTGAACCGACTCAAGGCTAGTAAGCCGTGCAAACCTTACATTACGCCAAGTACCCTTTAGCTGGTGCCCGTTAAAGGCTCTGCAGCACGCGCCGCAAGCCCGCTACATGGCGCCGACTCACGGTCAGGCGCTCGTCCACTCCGCGCAGGCGAACTTGATGGTGTCCCGCGGTGGCCATTTCCATCCCTTCAATAAACTTCAGCGCCACCAAGGCATTGCGGTGGATGCGCACGAACTGATCACCAAATTCCGTTTCCAGTTCTTTCAGGGTTTCATCAATCAACACTTCGCCTTCGCTAAAGCACACCGTCACGTATTTCTGGTCTGCCAGGAAGTAACGCACATCATCCACCGGCACCAGCTCCAGCCCCCGGTGAGTACGAGCACTGATATGGCCTCGACGGCGAGGTTTCTCTTCACTTACATCATCGCTGATTTCTGCCAGCTGAATCCGATTGAGCGTTTTCCCCTTGGTGAGCGCAGTGGTTAGGTCAGCCGCATTAACGGGTTTGAGCAGGTAATCCACCGCATGCACACGAAACGCCTGCAGCGCGTGCTCGTCATAGGCGGTACAAAAAATCAGTGCTGGCGGATTATCCATCTTGCTCAGATGCTCCGCCGCTTCCATGCCATCCATTTCCGGCATGCGAATATCCATCAACACCACATCCGGCCTGCAGGACTGGGCTTCAATAATGGCTTCACGGCCATTGGCCGCCTCAGCCACCACCTCGGTGTTCTCGATCTTCTCGACCAGCCGCTTAAGCCGGTCGCGAGCCAGTTGCTCGTCGTCGCAGACAAGTACCCGCATAAGTCCCATCCTTTTATTGCAGCGGATATCGAATTTCGATCTCGTATTGTTTTTGTTGCGGGCGGGATTCCACCGCCACATCATCACCGTACAGGGCTTCCAGCCGATGACGTATATTTTCCAGTGCCATGCGGTTGCCTTTGTGATGTCCGTCGCCTTCCGGCTTGGGATTACTCACCGATAACACCAAATTACCATTGTCGAGGAGGGCACGTATTGTCACCAGCCCCCCCGCAGCTAATGGCTGGATGCCATGATAAATGGCATTTTCAAGCAAGGGTTGCAAGGTTAATAACGGAATCTTCACGGATTTTGTATCCACCTGGATGTCCCATTCCACCTGCAAACGCTCCCCCATACGCAACTTTTCGATGTGAATATAGCGCCTGCACAGTTCAAACTCTTCTTCCAGAGAAGCCTCATTACCGCTGTTTTTAAGGCTGGCACGAAACAACACCGATAGATCTTCTACCACCTGTTCCGCCCCCTCCGGGTCCACCGCAATAAGGCTGGCAATAATATTCATGGAGTTAAACAGAAAATGGGGACGAATTCGTGACTGCAGTGCCTGAATGCGCGCCTGCAATTCCGCCTGGCCCTTTTGTCGCAGCTGCTCTTGCACATAGAAATAGCGCATGACCAGGCCGGCAATAATTGCTGCTATCAATCCGTTTACCAGAATACCCGTGGACCACACCTCCATTTCCAATGCACCACCGCTGACCCAGGCCATGATGAGCCGCGCCAATACGCTGAACAGCAAGGTCCCCGCGGCCACCAGCAAGACCACCGCGATAGAGGTCCAGGCCGGCGGCAACCGGTTCAGCCGGTTACGCAACTGGCACACCAGCGCAGCGGAGGTCAGCCCGACCCACTGCACAAACAGAGAGGTAATCGCCAGCCGGCCAACACTAAACCCGTCGTAGTAAGTGGCCACCAGGGTCACCACCAGCGCCATCAGCTCGGCCACCACCACCACCACCAACACGGCACGGGTACTGCACAAGTCGGGCAGAAAACTGTTATTTGCCGGGACATCAGTGGCCACGCGCGCACTCCTTTGATACGGAAAAAGGCCTAATTATGAATATGTTATACCTGAATGAACCGCTACTCCCAAGGAATAGTCTCCCCCTGCTATACTTACGCCCCCGCAAACCAAGCGTTGAGCAAGTACGATGACTGACAAGCAGCAGAACAAACTCTGGGGCGGCCGCTTCAGCGAGTCCACCGACCAGTTCGTGCAAGAATTCACTGCCAGTGTGAACTTCGACCGGCGCATGTACCGTCAGGACATCTACGGCTCTCAGGCTCATGCGACCATGCTTGCGGAAGTGGGCGTGCTCACCGATGAGGAGCGCGACGCCATTATTGTGGGCCTGCGTGAAATTCAGCTGGAAATCGAAAAAGGCGAGTTCCAGTGGTCCGTAGCACTGGAAGATGTGCACATGAACATCGAAGCCCGACTCACCGACAAGATCGGCATCACCGGCAAGAAGCTGCACACGGGGCGTTCGCGTAATGACCAAGTAGCCACCGACATCCGCCTGTGGCTACGTGACGAATTGCTGATTCTGGAAGAACAGTTCCTGCACCTCATGCAAGGCCTGCTTAACCTGGCCGAGCGCGAAGCCGCCACCATCATGCCTGGCTTCACCCACTTGCAGACAGCCCAGCCGGTGACCTTCGGGCATCACCTGCTAGCGTGGTTCGAAATGCTCAAACGCGACCGGGAACGTCTGCTGGACTGCAAGAAACGGGTTAACCGCATGCCGCTGGGGGCCGCCGCCCTGGCCGGCACCACCTACCCGATTAACCGGGAGCGCACCTGCGAGCTTCTCGGTTTTGACGGCGTCTGCGAAAACTCCCTGGATGCAGTGAGCGACCGGGATTTCGCCATTGAATTCTGCGCGATGGCTGCACTGACCATGACTCACTTGTCCCGGATCAGCGAAGAGCTGGTGCTGTGGACCAGCGCCCAGTTCAACTTTATCAACCTGCCCGACCGCTTCTGCACCGGCAGCTCCATTATGCCGCAGAAGAAAAACCCGGACGTGCCTGAACTAGTACGAGGCAAGACCGGCCGCGTCAACGGCCACCTGATCTGCCTGCTAACGCTGATGAAGAGCCAACCACTGGCCTACAACAAAGACAACCAGGAAGATAAAGAGCCATTGTACGACGCCGTGGATACCTTAAAAGGCAGCCTGCGCGCCTTCGGTGACATGATCCCTGCGTTGGAACCCAACCGTGAAGTGATGCGCGAAGCGGCCCGCCGCGGTTTCGCCACGGCCACCGATCTGGCCGATTACCTGGTACGCAAGGGCATCGCCTTCCGCGACTCCCACGAGATCGTCGGCAAGGCGGTGGCTTATGGCGTAGAAAAGAAGAAGGATTTGGGCGACATGTCCTTGTCGGAACTGAAGCAATTCAGCGATCAAATCGAAGACAACGTGTTCGAAGTATTGACCCTGGAAGGCTCCGTGAGCGCCCGTAACCACATCGGCGGCACCGCTCCCGACCAGGTCCGCGCCGCGGTGGCCCGTGCCCGCGAGGCACTGGACAACACCTAAGCCGGGCGACAGCAAGGCGGGAGCTTCACTCTTTCCGCTTTGCTGTTGAACAGGCGGCTAGGGCCGAGTTATTCGCCGCCCAGGTCCTCACCATTGGCTTGTGGCTGATATTCCACGGCAAGAATTTCCAACTTCAAGGTTTTGCCATTGGGTGCCGGCCAGTCGATGCTTTGGCCCACGGATAGCCCAAGCAACGCCGCACCCACTGGCGCCAGGATCGACACCCGCTGCGGACCAGTATCGTGCGGATACACCAGCGTCAGGCACATCTCCCGGCCACGGGCCTGCTCCCGGCAACGAATCCGCGAATTCATGGTGACCACATCCGCCGGCATATCCTTTGGCTCAACCACCGTGGCGCGCAACAACTCTTCCTCCAGGCCATCGGCCACTTCGCCATCCACATCGGACAGCAGCGCCTCCAAACGGGCAACATCCAGACGAGACACAGTAATGACGGGAAGCGCCATGGTTTTCTCCTTAACGTAAAACGCCCCACACGAGCACGGGTCCATAATGCCGAAATCATTCAGGCACACATTGGACACTCATGCGGAAGGGGCGAAAAAATCAACAGAAATGGGTCCACATTACGCAGACTATGAACCGATAGTAGACCTGATCTGTTTTTTCTCAAGCGGCGTTATCGGACACCCCCCTGCATTACCTCCAGAGTCGCGAACCGTTATACTCCCCCAGCAAACGGAGCCCCCTATGCGCATATTCAGCCTGTTACTGTTCCTGCTGTTGGCCGGCTGCGGCCAAAAAGGCCCGCTGTATTTTGACCAAGAGCGCAATGCGTCAACGCCGGCCAGCAACGCCGGGCCGACACAAACCAACGCAGACAGTGACGACACCCAAGATAAAGACGACGCCGACGCGTCAGCACAGGACTAATCATGGATCATTTTCAGTACCGCGACGGAGAACTGTTTGCCGAAGAGCTGCCGGTAGAGCAACTGGCGGACCGCTTCGGTACACCGCTCTATCTGTATTCCCGGGCGGCGTTGGAGCGTCACTATTTGGCGTTCGATGAAGCGTTCGGCGACCATCCTCACCAGGTGTGCTACGCGGTCAAAGCCAACTCCAATTTGGCGGTGCTGAATGTACTGGCCCGGGCCGGCGCTGGTTTCGACATTGTTTCCGGTGGCGAACTTGAACGGGTGCTGCGTGCCGGGGGTGATCCAGACAAAATTGTTTTCTCCGGAGTCGGCAAAACCGCCCACGAAATGGCCACCGCCTTGAAAGCCAACATCCACTGTTTTAACGTGGAATCCGCCGCGGAACTGGAATTGCTGAATCTGGTGGCTGGCGAGCTGGACCGGGAAGCGCCAATCGCCATCCGCGTGAACCCGGATGTGGACGCCCAGACCCACCCCTATATTTCCACAGGTTTGAAAGACAACAAGTTCGGCGTGGACATCACTAAAGCCCCGGCCTTGTATCAACGAGCCGCTGATTTACCGCACATCAAGATACTGGGCATCGATTGCCATATCGGCAGCCAGCTCACCAAACTGGATCCATTCGAAGCGGCCTTGGAGCGGGTATTGAAACTGCTGGCCCAGCTGCAAGAGCACGGCATCGAGATTCATCATTTGGATTTGGGTGGCGGTCTAGGCGTGACCTACGACGACGAAACACCCCCGGATCGCTCGGACTATGTGCAGGCCTTGCTCAAGCACATTCCCGGCGAGCTTCCCGTGCACATCGAACCAGGCCGCTCCATTGCTGCCAATGCAGGAATTTTTGTTACTCAAGTGCTGTTTTTGAAGCCCACCGAGCACAAAAATTTCGCCATCGTCGACGGCGCCATGAACGATCTGATTCGCCCCAGCCTCTACTCTGCCTGGCAGAACATTGTGCCGGTAAAACCCCACGAGGCGGACTGCCGCAGCTGGGACATTGTCGGGCCAGTGTGCGAAACCGGCGACTTCCTCGGCAAGGACCGGGCCCTGGCACTGGAGACCGGCGACCTGCTGGCCGTGCGCAGTGCCGGCGCCTACGGCTTCGCCATGGCCAGCAACTACAACAGCCGCAACCGCCCCGCCGAAGTCATGGTGGATGGCGATCAGGCCTTTGTGGTGCGGCAAAGGGAAACCTTTGACGAACAATTGAAACTGGAATCGTTACTGCCATAGCAGTAAACGCAGCACGCTTCATGCGCAAAGCGTTTAAAAGAAAAGGCGGCCAGGCCGCCTTTTCTTTTTACTCATGGCGATCCGGTTTTATACACCTCTTGAGGGGGCGCTAACCGCAGCACCTTGACCCCCAGCCAGGCATAAACCAACGCCAACACCGGATTGATCAGATTAAAAAACGCGTAGAAAAGATAATCTGTCACCGGCACCAGCAATACCGATTGCATGTAGGCACCGCAGGTGTTCCAAGGGATAAGCGGGCTGGTGATAGTGCCACCATCCTCCAGCGCACGGGACAGATTTACTGGCGCCAGGCCCTGTTTTGCGTAGGCTTCACGGAACATCCGGCCAGGCATAATGATAGAGATGTACTGGTCAGCAGTAAGAATATTGCTGCCAAAACATGTCGCCAAAGTGGCGGCGATCAACCCCGCTGCGCCCTTAACTGCCCCCAGAAGACCTTCGATTAAGCGAGCAAGAAACCCTCCGTGCTCCATCACTGCACCAAAGGTCATCGCACAGATAATCAGCCACACGGTATTGAGCATGGACGCCATGCCGCCGCCAGACAGCAGGTTATTCAAAGTGGCATCGCCGGTTTCCACGGTGATGCCCTGGTAAAAGGTCTGCCAGACCACTTTCAAAGACGCCACCCAGCCAGGTGCGGGCTCGCCAGCTTGCACCGCAATCGCCTGCGGCTGAAACATCAGGGCCCAGATTCCGCCCAGTAACGCGCCCAGAAAAATCGCTGGTAAGGCCGGCATCCGCTTGAGCGCCAGCACCAATAACACCAGCAATGGAATCAGGTGCAGCAAGGAAATATCAAACTGGCTTTCCAGCCCCTGTAGCAGCGGGGCCATTCGGCCCACGGTGTCGCCGGCAACGTCTGCATTCAACCCCATCACCAAAAAAATCAGCAAAGCGATGGCAATGGAGGGCACCGTGGTCCACAGCATCAGGCGAATATGCTCGAACAGTTCCGAACCCGCCACCGCCGGTGCCAGATTAGTGGTCTCAGACAGCGGAGAAATCTTGTCACCAAAGTAGGCACCGGAGACCACTGCTCCGGCCGCCACTGGCAACGACAACCCCAGCCCGCTGGCCACTCCGATCAGCGCCACCCCCACGGTGGCCGCCACAGTCCAACTGGAGCCAATACTCAGGGCGATAATCGCGCAGATCAGACAGGCGGCGGCATAAAACAGGGCCGGATTCATCAACTCAAGGCCGAAATAAATGAGCGAAGGCACGATGCCTGCCAGCCGCCAGGTACCGATCAGTGCCCCCACGCTGAGCAGAATCAGCACCGCACCCAACGCCACCGAGATACCCTTGATCATGGCGGTTTCGATTTCCCGCCAAGTCAGGCCATTTTTAAACGCGATCAATGAGGCAAGGCCGGCACAGACCAGCAAGGCAATCTGGTTGGGACCGGAGGAGGCACTATCGCCGTACAGATAAACCGCCGAGCCCAGTAACCCCACCAGTACTACAATCGGCAGCAGAGCATCCAGCAAGGAGGGGCGGCGGAATCGGGATTCGGTCATAGCGGCAACATTCAGCGGCTGAGATTTCGGTTATACCCGACAGGGAGCCAGTAAGCACTTACCATCGAGGCAGAAAGCGGCGCAGTCTATCAGCCGGATAAGCCAGCAGCACCACTCGTCGCAGACGCCAAGGCCGCTAGCCGGCGATGTTGGCCAGCGCTTTTAACGCTTCACCGTCCAACCGGTAGCGAACCCATTCTGATTGGGGCTGCGCTCCCAGGCTTTGATAGAAGTCCATGGCCGGAGTATTCCAGTCCAGCACGCTCCATTCGAAACGGCCGCAGTCACTGTCCACGGCAAGGGCCGCCAGTTTCGCCAATAGAGCCTTACCAACCCCTGCCCCGCGCGCTTCCGGTTCCACAAACAGGTCTTCCAAGTACAGGCCATTGCGGCCCTGCCACGTGGAGTAGTTAAAGAAATAGATGGCTAGCCCGACAATACGGCCGCCCTGTTCCGCGACCATGGCATGGGCCGTGGCGTCATCACTAAACAGAGTGGCCGCCAGCTGTGCTTCGTCAGTGGTCACCTGCTCTTCGGCTTGCTCATAACGCGCTAAATCGCGAATCAGGCGCAGCAGATCTCCCACGTCCTCACGGCCGGCCTGGCGCAGGGTGACGGTCATTGCGGGTTTTCGCCGGTCAGCATTTTCACCGTGGTATGGCCATTGGCATCGCACAGCGCCTCTTTCAACAGCGGCATAGCCTGTGCCATGTGCTGGGCCAACGTGTAAGGCGGGTTAATGATCAGCATGCCGGTGCCGGTCATGCCACGGCCAGAGGCATCCGGGCGCACACAACATTCCACTCGTAGCAGGTTGGGAATCCCCGCCTTTACGAAACGGCGGATAAAGCTCTCGGTGCGGTTGCGATCCAACACCGGATACCAGATGGCATAGGTCGCCGTAGCAAACCGCTCCATGGCCATTTGCACGGCAGGCAATACACCGTTGTAATCCGCCTCCATTTCATAGGAAGGATCAATCAACACCAACCCTCGTCGATGACGCGGCGGCAACAGGGCTTTGAGCCCGTGCCAGGCATCATCCTTGAGGACTTGCACGCGCTTATCGTCAGCGAACTCGCGCTTGAGCAGCGTAAAATCGGTGCTATGCAGCTCAGTACATTGCAGCACGTCCTGCTCACGCAGCAGGCTGGCACTGATTTGCGGCGAGCCGGGATAATCCATCAGCCGTCCCACCGGATTCAGCTTTTCCACCAGTGACACATATTGATCAATCACACCCACCCCGGTGCGCTTACCAAATAGCTTGGCAATGCCATCCTGGTACTCACCGGTCTTTTGCATGTGCTCGCTGGCAATGGCATAGCTGCCCGCCCCCGCATGGGTATCGTGGACAGTGAAGGGCTTATCCTTCTTTTTCAGGTATTCAATGATGGCCACCTGCACAATGTGCTTGAGTACATCCGCAAAATTCCCGGCGTGGTAACTGTGACGATAGGAAAGCATGTTTGCTGCCTGCAAGAGTGTGAGGCCGCATTGTACACCTGACGAGCGGGCTCGCGCATAGGCAAGGCACTTCATTGGGAGCGAGAGCGTAGAAAGTTCAAAGTGCAAAACGCGAGATGATGACGCAGCGCGTTAATGCCTTTCTCGCACACCCGAGTTTGAGCACGAAGGTTACGTATGTAACGGATGGCACCAGGCTAAATCGCGCTTGACCTTTCAACTCACCTGATCGCGCAACCAACACGCCCAGCACCAGGCACTGACGTCACAGCCATGGCAGAGTACAATGGCCTTTTACCCTGTAGCGGACACTGGTGATGAACCTTCGCTTTACCAAAATGCATGGCTTGGGCAACGATTTCATGGTCATCGACGGCATTCGCCAGTCATTGCCGGAAACCGGCCTGCCTTTGCCTGCGGATGAAATACGCCGGCTGGGCGACCGCAAGTTTGGCGTGGGTTTTGACCAGATGCTAATCGTGCAGCCCGCCCAGGGCGATGCGGACTTCCGCTACCGGATCCTGAATGCCGATGGCTCCGAAGTGAGCCAATGCGGTAATGGTGCCCGCTGCTTCGCCCGTTTTGTGCGCGAACAGGGACTCACCGACAAAAAATCTATTCGCGTGGAAACCGCTGCAGGGCAAATGACCCTGTCTGTGACCGACGATGATCAGATCACCGTAGACATGGGCGCCCCTCGCTGGGCGCCAGACGCCATCCCCATGACCGCCAAAGCCGAAGCAGACAACTATTTTCTGGTGTCCGGCACCCAGGCCTGGGACGTAGGCGCCGTCGGCCTGGGCAACCCACACTGCACCCTGCTGGTGGAAAATGTGGATACTGCCCCGGTGGATACCGTCGGCCCGCTACTGGAAAGCCACGAACAATTTCCGGAACGGGCGAACGTGGGCTTTATGCAGATCGTCAGCCGCAACGAAATCCGCCTGCGCGTCTATGAACGTGGCGCGGGAGAAACCCTTGCCTGCGGCTCAGGGGCTTGTGCCGCCGTAGTAATCGGCCAGAGACGAGGCCTGCTTGATGCCGCTGTTACCGTGCACCTGCCCGGCGGGGCTCTGCACGTCTGCTACGATGGGCAAGGCGGCATCCAGATGACAGGCCCCGCCAGCCATGTCTATGATGGCGCTATTGAGATCGCTCTTTAGCAAACGATTGAAAGCTCGGTGATGTCAGTGCCCACTGACCGGAACGAAAAACAAAGGACAGGATTGATGACGGATCAAACTCCAGCCAGCCCCGACCAGGTTGCCGCCTATCTGCGTGACCATGCCGATTTCTTTCAGCATCGCCCGGAGCTACTGGAATTGTTACGCCTCCCGGACCCCAAAGGCGAGGCGGTTTCCCTGCTGGAACGTCAGGCCTCCATTCTACGTGAGCGCAACACCGAGCTGCGCGACCGCCTCAATGGCCTGCTGGATGTGGCCCGGGAAAACGATCATCTGTTCGACAAGACCCGCCGCCTGACACTGGCCCTGCTGGAAGCCCGCGGCCCCGAGAAGCTGTTTCGCAATTTGCTCACCAGCCTGAGCAGCGACTTCCATTGTGACCAGGTAGCCCTAATGCTGTACGACCGGGAAGTACCCATTCTCGGCGACCTGCGCAACCAGATCCGCTGCGTGGACAGCGATGCCCTGCCCAGCGCCCTGAACCACCTGCTGCGCAGCGGCAAAGCCGTGTGCGGCGCCATGCGCACAGAAGAAATGGACGCCCTGTTCCAAGATAACGCCACCGATATCCGCTCCGCCGCCATGGTGCCACTGGAATACCAGGGCCGCTTGGGCCTGCTGGCCATTGGCAGTAAAAGTGCCATGCACTTCCGCAGTTCCTTGGGCACCTTATTTATTAGCCATATCGGCCAGGTACTCAGCCGCAGGCTCCATGAAGTGGTACGTCAATACCCCCACCAAGCGGCCAAAAAAACCAGCGACATTAGCTAATAAAGGACCGGTAGCCGTGGACAGAGATAGCCATAACACAGTGCAAACGGTTAACGCCTTCCTAACCCACTTGGCCAGCGAGCGTCGTCTCTCACCGCACACCGTGAAAAGCTATCAACGGGACCTGAGCGAAGCCCGAACATTACTCGGCAGCCAACCCTGGGATACCCTGACCGTCCACGACATGCGCAGCCTCGCCGCCTCGCTGCACCGCCAAGGTAAAAGCAGCAAAACCATCCAGCGCATGCTTTCCACCCTGCGTACGTTTTTCCGTTACCTGATGCGTGAAGGGCTTGCCCGCGACAACCCGGCCATGGACATTCGCGCCCCGAAAAGCGGTAAACGCCTGCCCAAAGCACTGGATGTAGATCAAGTCAGCCATTTGCTGGATGTGGGCGCCAGCAACAGTGAACCCCTGGCCCTGCGCGATCAGGCCATAATGGAACTGCTCTATGCCTGCGGCCTGCGTTTGGCCGAATTGCTTAGCCTAAACCTGGACAGCATTGATCTGCATGAAAGCCAACTGCTGGTCACCGGTAAAGGTAACAAGACCCGGCAACTGCCAGTGGGGAAACCCGCCCTCACCGCCGTGCGCCGCTGGCTGAAAGTGCGTCCCATGCTGATCAAAAGCAGCGACCAGAACGCTCTTTTTATCAGCAAAAACGGCCGGCGGCTGTCTCCTTCCAGCGTGCAGCAGAGACTTAAACGCCATGCTCTGGAGAGGGGGCTCGATGACCATCTACATCCGCACAAATTACGCCACTCCTTCGCCACGCACCTGCTGGAATCCTCCGGCGACTTGCGGGCAGTGCAGGAACTGCTCGGCCACGCAGACTTGGCCACCACCCAGGTTTACACTCACCTGGATTTCCAACACTTGGCTCAGGTCTACGACGGAGCGCACCCAAGAGCCCAGCGCCGCAAGGACGATGATAAATAAACCTTGGTATCTAACGCTGGGCACACAATGCTTGGCGCCAGTGAACCTGTATGCTGCCATTAAGCGTTTTACGGTAAACTACCCACCATGAGCATGCTCAAGCTGATCACTTTTGATCTAGATAATACTTTGTGGCCCGTGGATGAAGTGATTCGTCACGCTGAAAAAACCTGCAGTGACTGGATCGCCGCCAACCACCCGGATGCCGCCGCTGCGCTGAGTGCCGAACGGGTACGTGCGGTGCGCACGGCGCTGCTTAAGGAAAAACCCGAGTATCTGGATAACCTAACCGCCCTGCGCCAGGACGCCATGAGTCGCGCCTTCACCGACCACGGTTTCCAGCAAAAACAAGCCCGCCGCATCGCCATGGATGCCTTCAAGGTATTCCATGAAGCGCGCAACCAAGTGAGCTTCTTTCCCGGTGCCCGGGAGGTATTAGAGCAGCTCGCCGACAGCTACACCCTAGGTGCACTCACCAACGGCAATGCCGACCTGAAGATGATTGGTATTGCCGACCTGTTCGCTTTTCATCATTCAGCAGAGACCATAGGCAAGCGCAAGCCGGCGCCGGACATGTTCGCCGCCGCCCTGAGTTCCGCCGGGGTCCACGCACACCAAGCCGTACATGTTGGCGACCACCCCTTGGAAGATGTGCACGCGGCCCGTGAGCACGGCATGCATTCGGTCTGGGCCAACCTAATCAACCTGCCCTGGCCGGTTGAACTGGACCGGCCCCGCCACCATATTCATAACCTGCATGAGCTGCCGGATCTGGTGCCGCTCTTTGATGACTGACTGCGGAAACCCCAATGCCCCAACGCCAACAACTCGTTGCCCTGCTTGATGACCTGCAAGTAGAACTGGATCAGCAAGGCCTGTGGGCCGCACAGCCACCGGCACCGTCGGCCTTCAACAGCAGCACACCGTTTTTTGCCGACACCATGAATTTCAGCGAATGGCTGCAATGGGTTTTTGTGCCGCGCTTCCGAGCGATTCTAGAAGGAGACCACCCCTTACCTGGGCAATGCGACATCGCCCCCATGGCAGAGGAGGCCCTGAAAGGCCTGGAGCAGGACGTAACGGAGGTCATCAGCCTGCTCAAACGCTTCGACGACCATTTCTGAAAACGTCACAGGCAGCCCCTATCGTAGAACCGCCCAGCCGGGCTCCTCCCCTGCAACGCTTCAACCTATTATACCTTCAATGATAGTAGCCGCTTTCAGAATGCGAACTGAGTGCTGCGATGCGACTGAAGAGAAATTCATTCGCTCCGCTCGCCATTCAGCCGCCCGGAACCGCGTCGTTACCCCGCTTCGCTACGTGCCTACAGGGGCTTCGTAGAAAGCGCTAACACCAGGGAGATTTAGCGCCTTTCCCAATCCAGTCGAGCGTGGCGTTAACGAATAACGCTGTCTTTCAATAACGCTCGCCAGCCGCTTTCATTACTATCGCCGGCGGATAAGGTCCACAACCATTCGCCGCGGGAATCCAGCGCTTCCAGAGCAGTCACTACCTGCCCATCCCCAGGTCTACGCAGCCGCCATAGGCTGTCCATTTTCGCCATATCCAGCGACACCAGCGCGCCGTTGTGGGCTAAATGACAATGGCTACCTTGCCAAAGCGGCGACGACCAAGGGGCAGTCATGCACAAACGCACGCCCTGATTACCCACACAAAGAGTGGTTGTCGTATCCCTGCTAGCCGCTTCTGCCAACACCGCCGGCAATGTTTCGGGGCGTACCTGGCAAGCAAAGCTGTCACGCACCGATCGGTATAGCACTTCGCGCTGCTGCTGGCACCGCTGCAACAATCCGGCGAAATCGTCGTCGTCAGCACTGCGTGCCCAGTCACTTTCCAGCTGGCTCAACGACCCCAGATCGCGGTTAGCAGTGCGCGGCAACAATGTCGGCAGACTCAACGTCTGCTGGTCGGGATGAAGCATGGCGCACACCAACTCTTCAAAAGCCAGCCCACCGCTGGCCGGCGCCACCGCTATCTGCTGTAACGGCTGACCGTTACGATCAAAGAACACCAAACTGCGAGCTGGGAGTGCACCGGTAGGTTCCAGCACCGCCAGCACCGAATGCCACTGGCCAACCTGCAAGCTCTGCCGTAAACGACAGCGCTCACCCACGGATTCCAGCCACCATTCACCGGCAACGTCGGATTGCCCATCCTTGAGTGCAGGATAGTGCATGTTCTGGGAAATCCTTGAACCGCTGGAAAAGGTGGTGACTACCAATGAGCCCAGCCGGTACAACGCCTTTAGTATGGCCAGAGGTTCATCCTGTAACCGCAATACTCGATCACCGAGGGCCGCACCGCACTGGCGTAGTAGTGGCGATGTCGCTGGAGCCGAGGGCCACGTCATAACAGACATACTGCCTCCAAAAAATAGCGCAGCAAACAACACGCTTTACGCCATGACGCGCCGACAGGATTCAGACGATTGATTGCCTTTTGGCCGCACCGAACGGTTAGGATCGACTGCAGCCATGACACTCACACAGATCCTGTGTGCGTTGTAGTAGCGGCATGTTGCCGTGCGAAGAGCCTTAAATTAGGTGTGGAACGCTGGCTGCGGCTGGCTGATCCACGTCAGGGAGAACGATAAATAAACGCAACAACACAAAGAAAACGTTTCTCGTGTCTAGGCCCAGATCACGCGATGAAAGGGATTATCACGGGCGCAAGGCGTTAAACCCGACAACGCAACCGTCGCATTATTGACGCGTTAGTGATGTCACGAGCCACATCACTTTGTCAGAATCAGTTTGTTGTTAGACGTACGACGCAACTGGTAACGCTCACCGGCATGTTCAATCCACAATTTGCCCTGGTGGTTGAGCAGCAGGCTGCTTGCCACAGCACTTTCAGCATTAATGGCGACCTGTCGCGTAGTGGTAGTAACATTCTTTTTTAGCTGAGACATACTGACCTCCGTTTCGTATATGAGAATCATTATCATTATTGATTGGATGTTCGTCAACGCCTTATTCTCATTTTCTAACCACGCGCTCATTCCAATGGCCAACCTTGGCACTGCGCCGCCCCCCACGCCCTATTTCCCCCTTTAAAACCACAATCCAAAAGACCGCCGGTGCATTCATTGCTGCATTACATCAAAAACCACAAATCGCTACCCAACCCCCTATCGAAAGCCAACGACAATGGCGTTAGACTGAAATTATGAATATTGCGACGACACACTCCATGACCGAATCTCCGCAGGAACGTTTGGCCGCTATTCTCGATAGCCACCAACCCTCCTCCATTTTGACTGTCAGCCTCAACCCCATTCCTGTCGTTGCCCAATGGTGTGCAGATCACGACTGCACTCTGGTGGAAATTCAGGAACAGAACCCCTTCCCTGCATTGGATGACATTGACCGGGTGGATATCGCCATTGTTGCGGACCAGCTGGAATACATGACACACCATGACGGCGAAGCACTAATGGGCTTGTTGCGTAACCTGCATACCGATTCCATGGTGGCGGTATACCAGCCCACCTTGGCCCCACAAAAACTACGCTGGCCAACCAACGGCTTTCTGGCACTAGGCTGCCGGGAACAGGGGCACTTCGCTGAAGACGGTCGCGAACTGAATATCTATAGCTACGACCTGGACAACTACAATTTCGAGCGCAAGTGGAACAATCCCCGTTTCTGGGCCAACCCGGAAAATTGGGGAAAATACTGGTGGTAACCTTTGTGCCGCGCTGCATTGTGGAAATGGGCGCGGCGCTGTCGTATGGTTGCGCCGTCGACTGAATTGATGGCTCACCATGATTGGACACCGTTTTCGCGAAATTCTTATTTTCTGGTGGCGGCACCTTGGCCCGCTGTTTCTGGTCACCGCACCCTTCGCCCTGATTACTGAAGCCACACAGTGGATCTTCGGCCCCTCGTTCGTATTGCCAGACACCGAAGAAGCCGCCCTGCAATTCAGCGGCATCAGCTTGGCGATCATTTTGTTGGTGAGGCCTTTGGCGGAAGGGGCGCTTTATGTGCAGCTCTCTGCTACCAGCAACAGCAAACCCCGTGGGCTGCTAGCCTGTATCGCACCCGCACTGCTGGTTTACCCGCCCCTGCTGCTCACCTACGCACTGCTGGCCATTGGCGTATCGCTGGGCTGGATGGCGCTATTTTTTCCAGCGGTGTGGGTATATACCCGCCTGTGCTATGCGCCCCTACTCGTGATCTTGAAGCAACAAAGCCCGATCGAAGCATTGCGCCAGTCATTCCAAATGACACAGCCCCAGCAATGGCCGTTGCTGTTAACTCTGGTTCTAGTGTTCTTGACCTATCTGGTAATGAGTAGCGTGGTCGCCAGCGCCATTCTGGGTGTTGTTAGCCATACCACCGCCGCGTCACTACTGGCTGCACTGCCCATTTCGCTGATGAGTGCACTGGTCAATATTGCCGTGTTCCGTTATTGGTCATTGAGCCAACAAAGCGGCCCGGGCCAGGCTGACTAACCGCACTCGCGGCGGCCGGCTTCGCCAGAGATAAAGACATCCGCCCCGGGTCATCATGGCAAGCGCTCATTTTGGTGGCATACTGGTTCTAGCAGGTGTGCAAAAACCCTGCTAACGAGGCACTAACCGGGGATATTCCGTGCAACAACACACCATGCATCTCAGCTGGACCGCCCACGGCAACCAAGAGCATTACCTCTGGCACCTTGCAGACGGCAATGAGGTGCGCGTGGTCGATGGCCACCATGGTCATCAGGAATTCATGGAACCGGAAGAAGCTTTTCTCGCCGCATTGGCCAGCTGTCACCTGCTATCGTTTCTCACCGAAGCTGCCCGTGAAGGGCTGGCGGTGACAAGCTATGATGACGATCCACAGGGCATACTGGGGCAGAACGATCAGACAAAAATTTATATGCAGACCATGGTACTGCAGCCGCTGGTCACGTTTAGTGGCGAACAACCCAGCATCGCTACGATTCAGGCTTTACACCAGCGCGCCCATGAAAAGTGTTTTATTGCCCAATCGGTGAGAAGCGAAGTGCGGATAGAACCGCGAAAATAGGATCAAGCGGCAACGCGGGCTGGCCCAAACGCCACACGATCATCGATGTCTCCGCAGAGACATGCGCTGAAAATGGAAAAGTTGGACGCGTTTAAACTTTCAACTCATTTGCGTTCGTATACCACAAAGGAATAATCGTAGGGGTTGGGCCCTTCAGCGGGAAAATCTTCGCGGGCCATTTCTTTCCATTCACCCTTGTCGTATTCCGGAAAAAAAGTATCCCCATCGACCTCAGCGTGTACCTCAGTGAGGTAGAGCCGCTGGGTCTGCGCCAGCGCCAGCGCGTAGATTTCCGCACCGCCCATGATCACCGCCTCTTCCTGGCCTTCAATGAAGGCCACGTTCTCTGCCATGGTAATGGCGTCATCCACCGTGGCCACCACCTTGGCGCCCTCAGCTTGATACGCTGGCTGGCGGGTAATCACGATATTTGTGCGCCCCGGCAGAGGGCCTTTCAGTGATTCCCAAGTCTTGCGGCCCATGATCACCGGCTTGCCGAAGGTCACCTGCTTGAAGTACTTCAAGTCGTTGGGCAAATACCAGGGCAGCTTGTTATTCCGCCCGATCACATTATTACTGGCCTTGGCGACCATCATGGAAAGTCGAATGGACATGAACATACCTACGCTTGATACCAACCCCCTGACGCCGGACAAAGACGCTGTTGCATCGAGTATCAGACTTCAGGGATGAGTCGTTAGATTGCCACCGGCGCCTTGATGTGCGCGTCGGGGTCGTAGTTGCTGACGGTGAAATCGTCAAAGGTGAAGGCAAACAGATCCTTTACCGCCGGGTTCAACGTCATTGTCGGCAGCGGGCCAGGCGTACGCGCCAGTTGAGTATCCGCCTGCTCCAGATGGTTGGAGTAGAGATGCGCATCGCCCAAGGTATGCACAAAATCACCTGGCAGCAGATCACACACCTGCGCCATCATCAGCGTCAGCAAGGCATAGGACGCAATATTGAAGGGCACGCCAAGAAAAATATCGCCACTGCGCTGATATAGCTGGCAACTAAGTTTGCCGTCCGCCACATAGAACTGGAACAAGCAGTGGCAGGGTGGCAACGCTTGCTTGCCTGCTGCTGCGTTGGCATCCGGTGAAATGGACGGATCCGGTAGCACCGCGGGGTTCCAGGCGCTGACCACCAGGCGCCGGGAATCCGGATTGCGCTTGATCTCTTCCAGCACCTCGGTGATCTGGTCAATCACTTCGCCATCCGCCGTTTTCCAGCTGCGCCACTGTTCACCATAGACAGGCCCCAGCTCACCCTCCGGTGTCGCCCAGCCATCCCAGATGGACACGCCGTTTTCCTTTAGATAACGGATATTGGTGTCACCAGACAGGAACCACAGTAACTCGTGAATAATCGAGCGCAGATGCAATTTCTTGGTGGTGAGCATAGGGAAGCCCTGGCTCAGGTCATAGCGCATCTGGTAACCAAACACCGCATAGGTGCCGGTGCCGGTGCGGTCTTCCTTATAGGTTCCGTGCTCGCGAACGTGGCGAAGCAAATCAAGGTATTGCTTCATGTCTTCACTCCTCGCTCATCGTTTCGATATGCCCACACCAACATAGCGATACCGAGAACAATCATCGGAATGCTCAACAGCATGCCCATGGTCAACCAGCCGCCGGTGAGATAACCAATATGGGCATCCGGCTCGCGGAAGAACTCCACAAAGGTCCGCGCGCTGCCATAACCGATACCGAACAAGGCCGTCACCGCGCCCGCCGGACGCGGCTTGGCCGAGTACACCCATAACACCAGAAACAGCAGCACACCTTCCAACACCATCTCGTAAAGCTGGGAGGGATGACGCGCAATCTGCAACGGGTCGGTGGGAAACACCATGGCCCAGGGCTCATCACTGGCACGGCCCCACAACTCCGCATTCATGAAATTACCAAAGCGCCCGGTCGCCAAGCCAATCGGCACCATAGGCACCATGAAATCTGCTACCTGCAAGTAGCGCTTGCCTGTTTTACGGGCAAACAGCCAGAAAGCCACTAACACGCCGATCGCGCCACCGTGGAAACTCATGCCCCCGGTCCACACCTGGAACAGCCACAGTGGATCCTGCAGGAATTTATCAACGTTGTAGAAGAACACGTAACCTAAACGGCCACCAATGATCACACCCAGGGCCCCATAAAACACCAAATCGCCCACCTGGTCTTTGGTCCAGCCAGAGCCAGGCTGTTTGGCCCGGTACACACCCAACAGCCAGGCAGCAGCAAAGCCAAACATGTACATCAGGCCATACCAGTGCACTTTCAGGGGGCCAATGGCGAACGCCACCGGATCGATATGCGGGAATTCCATAGGTTGTTATCCAAAAGCCAGTTTGAGGCCAAGCACAAAAAGCACCAGAGCGAAAACCTTCTTCAAGGTGGCGGACGGCAGCCGATGGCTGAGCCGCGCACTCAGGCGCGCAAACGGGAAACTGGTGAGCACTATACCGACTGAGGCGGGCAAAAACACATAGCCTAAGGCCCCCTCTGGCAGATGCTGCTCATTCCAGCCGGCCACCGCAAACCCCAGCGTGCCCGCAACGGCAATGGGCAGGCCGCAGGCGGAAGAAATTGCTACCGCTTCCTGCATCTTCAACCGGCACCAACTCAAGAACGGCACCGTCAACGAACCGCCACCGATACCAAAAATCGACGACCCTGTGCCGATGAACAGTCCCGCCAGTGCCAACCCTGGAGTACCAGGCACCCGTTGCGGCAAACTTTCATTCAGCGCCTTGCGCCCCACCAGCAACATCTGCACAGCAATCAACATGGCAAACAGGCCAAACAAACGGGTCAACAGCTCCCCTTTCATCGCATCGGCGATGAACGCCCCGGCAAAGGCGCCTAATACAATACCCACTCCCAAGCGCACGGCTACTGGCCAGCGCACAAACCCGGCCTTGTGATGGGCGCGTACCGCACTGATGGAGGTAATGATGATGGTACTGAGGGATGTGGCCACCGCCATCTTGGCAACCAACTCATCAGGAAAACCCAGGCCGCGGAACAGAAAAATCAGCGCGGGCACGATAACCACACCACCGCCCAAGCCTAGCGCTCCAGCCAACAGGCCAGCCCCCACACCCACGCCCAAACAAATCAAAAACAGTTCCAGCACAGCCACTCCAACACAACTCGGGGTAAGGCGAGTATGCTAGCACGGCTAAACGCTTTGCGTAGGGGGCTCAATGACGGACACTGAAAGCTTCCTGGGCCTCAGCGCTGGAGCGATTTTGTAGCGGCGTGGATAACGGCAGATGAGTGAGACAAAGAAAGGAAAAATCAATGTGCATTGTACTGCTTGACTGGCAACCAGGCTCTGCCACGCCCCTTAGAGTGGCGGCGAATCGGGATGAGTTTCACGCGCGACCCGCAGAACCTGCCCGCTGGCGTGACGGTATTTTTTGTGGTCTAGACCTCACTGCCGGGGGCACGTGGCTGGGCATTCACCGTAACGGCCGCTTTGCGGGGGTCACCAACTATCGCGAACCCATCACCGACCGCCAACCCGGCGAACGGTCTCGCGGGCTATTACCCTTTGCTTTTCTAAAAGGGGAACAGACACCAGAACAGTTCAGCCATCACCTCGCCAAGGAACAGCATCACTACGGTGCCTTCAATCTTCTGGTGGGCACAGTCAACGCGGACCCTGAACAGGATAGCCTCTGGTATTTAGGCAACCGGGGCGCAACGCCAAGGGCGGTCCGCCCCGGCATCCATGGTCTCAGCAACGGCCTGCTGGACGACCCCTGGCCCAAAGTAGAGCGGGCCAAACAGAACCTGGCCGCCGCCGTTACTGCCGGTGGGGATCTACAACAGCTCCTGCAGGTGGTTAACGACCGTTATCAACCCAATGACAGCGAGCTGCCAGACACCGGTGTCGGCATCGACTTTGAAAGGCTGATCGCCCCCATTTTTATCCAGTCAGAAACCTACGGCACCCGCGCCAGCAGCGCCGTGAGCCTGGACCGAAAACAAGGACCGCAAATGCTAGAACAAGTGTGGCAACCGGACGGCAATGTCGCCGGTAATCCGAGTCAGAGCTTTACCCGCGTATAACACGCTATTTGACACGCTCCCGGCATGGTCAATCTTTAAGGCTGGTCGCAGCAATCTATATTCTTCTGGCCATAGAGGGCTCGATTTTGAAGGTACCTCCTCAAGCGAGACCGAGATTGCTTATGCTCGAAACAATCAACAACGCGTGCGAATCAGCCTGACAGGGAGCGTCTGAACAACCGGTGCAACAATAGCGCTGACAACAACGAAAACGCCGCCACCAGGATCAACAAGAAGGCGTATTTCTTGCCTCTCTGCCGGTTAAGTGTATTCATCAAAACGACGATACGCTCTGTGCTCCCGTCAGGACAAAACCTTGCGGTTTCGCAGCAGGTCGCCCAAGCCAGCCTTATCCAGCTGAAGCCCCACGTAAGAAGCAATCACTTCACCGTTATCCATTGCCAGCACCTCATTGAGCAGGCGGCGGACGAAACTGATATTCACTTGCCGGATGGCCGCTTTCACCTTCAACAGGTTAGAGGCATTCATGGACAGTACATCCACCCCCATGGCCATTAACAGCAGGGCTGCACTAGGCTCCCCTGCCATCTCACCACAGACCGACACGGGAGTGTGTTCTTCCCGAGCCTGTTCTACCACATGCATCAACGCATGCAGGACCGCCGGGTGATAGGAGTTATAGAGTGATGCCACCTGCCGGTTGTTGCGGTCCACCGCCAACAGGTATTGGGTTAGGTCATTGGTGCCAACAGATAAAAAATCCACCCGTTGGGCCAGCGCCCGAGCCTGGTACACTGAGGCAGGCACTTCGATCATCACCCCCACTGGCGGCATGGGGACATCCAGCCCCTCGTCGCGAACCTCCAGCCAAGCACGGTGAATGAGGTGCTGCGCTTCTTCCGCCTCAATCACGCTGGTGATCATCGGTAACATAATGCGCAGGTTGTTCAGACCTTCACTGGCCTTGATCATGGCGCGCACCTGCACCATGAAAATTTCCGGGTGATCCAGGGTGACACGGATTCCGCGCCAGCCTAAGAACGGGTTTTCATCTTCTATAGGGAAATAACTCAGTGACTTATCGCCCCCGATATCCAGGGTGCGCATGGTCACCGAATGCGGAGCAAATGCGGCCAGCTGTTCGCGATAAATCACCCGTTGCTCTTCTTCGGACGGAAACCGGTCACGGACCATAAACGGAATTTCCGTCCGGTACAGGCCCACCCCTTCCGCGCCACGTTCCAATGACCGGTTAATATCCGTCATCAAACCTGTATTCACTTGCAACTTGATGCGCGTACCGTCCAAGGTTTGCGCTGGTTCGTCGCGCAGCTTCTCCAGGCCAGCCTGGAGACTCTCTTCCTCGGCGATAATTTCCTGGAACTGCTGCTTGAGCTCCGGCGAGGCATTGGCCACCACCCGCCCACGGAAACCATCAACAATGATTTCCTTGTCATCCATTTGCTTCAGCGGCAAATTCTGCGCGCCCACCACAGTGGGGATGCCCATGGCTCGTGCCACAATGGCCATATGCGAATTGCGCGAGCCTCGGGTAGTGACAATGCCACGCACCCGTTCACGGGGTACTTCCATTAGCATGGGGGCGGAGATGTCTTCGCCAAGCAGAATGCACTCATCCGGAAAAATCACATGGCGGCGCGTCTGGCTCTGCAGCTGAGCCAGCACCCGACGCCCCAAATCACGCACATCCGCGGCCCGCTCACGCAGGTACGGATCGTCCATCATTTCGAAATTACGCACGTGGGCATCGACCACTGTACGTAAGGCACCTTGGGCCCACTGCCCTTCACGAATGGCAGCAATAACTTCCGCTGGCAGAGCATGACGGTCCAGCATTCGCAGGTACACATCAAACAGCGCCTGCTCTTCGGTCCCCAGAGATCGGGACGCCCGCTCGGCTAAATCACGGATTTCCTGACGCACCCGCACCAGGGCATCGTCCAGACGGGAGATTTCTTCGCTCACATCCTCAACTGCTCGGTCCGGCACTGACGCCAAATCCGCCTCAGGGAACAGCAGTACACCGTAACCGATAGCCGCGCCGGGGCAACCGGGCAGCCCCTCGTAAAAACTGGGGAGATCTGCGCTGCCACCCAATTGGTCGAACAGCACACCCGAGGCGTGGGCATGGGCAATCACCGCCGACAACTGCGCGGAGATGGTCACCAAAAAAGCTTCTTCACTCTGGTCAAAACGACGCACATCGCGCTGCTGGACCACCATGATCCCCAGCACCTTGCCCTGGTGCATCACCGGCACGCCCAAGAAAGCATGGAACACATCTTCCCCGGTTTCCGCCAGATAATGGAATTTAGGATGGGTAAAGGCGTCTTCCAGGTTGATTGGCTCTTCACGTAACCCAACCTGCCCCACCAGGCCCTCCGATAAGCCCAAGCTCACCTTGCCCACCGCCTCGCGCTTCAACCCTTCCGAGGCCATCAGCACATAGCGCTGCTCTGCCTCATCACGCAGGTAGATTGAGCACACTTCTGTGCCCATGGCATCGCGTACCCGCTTGGCCATCAAATCCAGCGCGCTGGGAATATCCGCCGCGTTGTTCACTTCCTGAACAATGCGTCGAAGGGTATCAAGCATCGGACGAGTCTCCAGGCACAGCCTGATTGCTATTAAGGGAACGCTTTCCTTTCTTCATGGCCGGCGCCAGTTCCCGCAATGCGCGGGCGTACACCCCGCGTTTGAAGTGCACCACCTTGCGGATCGGGTACCAGTAGCTCACCCACCGCCAGTCTTTGAACTCCGGGCTATCGCTGGCAAACAGGTCAATGGCCTCCTCTTTCGCGGTCAGCTGCAGCAAAAACCATTTCTGCCGTTGCCCAATGCAGTGGGGGCGATTGCGGGCCCGGCGCAGAAAGCGGCGCGGCAACCGGTAAGTCAGCCAGCCTTCGGTGCTGGCGACGACATCCACATGCTCGGGGAGCAGGCCCACTTCCTCTTCCAGTTCGCGAAACAGCGTTTCTTCCGGGGTTTCCCCCGGCATCATGCCGCCTTGAGGAAATTGCCAGGCATCGCGGTTTCCGACCCGTCGACCCCAGAACACGCGGCCATCCTGGCCGGCGATAATGATCCCGACATTTAAGCGGAATCCCTTGTCATCAATAATGCCTGTCATGTTGTCTCTTCAAGCCCACGCGCAATCGTGGACTCTGGCTCCTTGTCAGTCCATTAAACCTTGCCGGGCAACCTGCGATCAATGCACAACCGTGCAACAAACACACCAAAACAAACCTGGAGCGCGATGAATCCACCGGTATGACTTGCCTCCGGCTTCGCATAAAATGGCTGCTTCACGTAAGGAGAGGCCATGACACTCGCGATTTTCGACCTGGACAACACTCTGATCGGCTGCGATTCCGACCACCTGTGGGGAGACTGGCTGGTAGAGAAAGGCATCGTTGACCAGCAGCTCTACAAGCACACTAACGACCAGTTCTACATTGACTACCAGCATGGCCGCCTGGACATCATGGCCTATCTGCGCTTTTCCCTGAAAGTGCTGGCCGATAATGATATGGCCCAACTGCATTTCTGGCGTGAACAGTTTCTGGCCGAAAAGCTGGACAGCATGTGGTTGCCCAAGGCCGAAACCCTGCTGCAGAAACACCGCGATCAGGGCCACACTCTGATGATCATTACCGCCACCAATGACTTCGTCACCGCCCCGCTGGCAGACCGTCTTGGCGTAGATCACCTGATTGCCACGGTGGCAGAGTGCCGCCGGGAGCGCTATACCGGGGAAGTGGCTGGCACCCCCAGTTACCGCGAAGGCAAGGTAGAGCGACTGGGCGAATGGCTGAAAGCCAACGATGAAACGCTGGAAAACAGCTGGTTCTACAGCGACTCTCACAACGACCTGCCACTGCTGCGCAAGGTCGATAATCCGGTGGCCGTGGACCCGGACAGCACTCTGGACCGCGAAGCCCGGGAACAAGGTTGGCCCATAATCAGCCTGCGTTAATCTGGATTGCTTATGCGTTTTTTCTTGATGACATTACTGGCTGGCCTGTTACTGGCCTGCGACAGCAGCACCGATAACCGTACTGACGTATCCCCCAAGCCAACCAGCATCGCCACCCTGACAGAAATTTCTGCCGCGCAGTGGCAGCAGCAGGCAGACGAACGCTTCAGTGCCGACGCCGACGCATGGCGACAGGCGCTGACCCGGTTTGAACAAACCCCGGACGCACAACATCTGACCGCCCTGCGCGAAGCCCTGTCACAGTGGTATCAGCGCTTTGCCAGCGACTATCTGCTGCTGGCCAGCCGCGCCTGCCAACAAGAGGGCAGCGTCAACCGCCAGGCCATTCTCTCCCGGCTCGACAGCTGGCCCCTGTACCCGGGCTACTTGGATGCCCTGCCAGAGTGGCCAGAATCCGGCCTGATCAGCGACCCGTACCTGGAACTAACCCGCCAGAACCTGCGCCGCCAACACGGTGCCACCGATCCGGGAGAAGCCAGCCTCGGCTTTGCCGCTCTGGCCGTGACCCTTAACGGCACCACCGACACGCCCAAAGCGCTGTCTGCATTCACCGGTGAAGAAGGCCCTGCGGCCCGCCGCCGGCAGTACCTGAAACTCGCCGGCGAGCAGCTAGTGGCCGATCACCAGCTGCTGTCACTGAACCGACCGCTGAATGGGCTGGCCCTGCAATGCGGCCTGATGGGAGCCCTGGCTCACTGGCAACAACTGAGTGATTCGGCCAATGAGCAGGAACAAGGGCTGCTGATTCCAGAACTCAGCACCTCCGTCAATGAAAGCGCCCTGCTCGACGGCGTACAGACCATGGACCCGGATGTCATCGCCCGCTGGGACCAGATCAACCCCGGCATTGCCGGCTCGATCAAACAAAGCGAGGAGGAAGGCTGGGCCCCGATTAAAGCCTGGCTCACCACAGTGAGCATCACCCGCCAAATCCCCGACCGGTGAAGGTAGAAAGTAGGTCGAATTAGCCTGAAAGGCGTAATCCGACATCCAACGCCAATACAACCGATGCGATAGACGATAGACACAAAAAAGCCCCGCCGGATTCTCACCCGGCGGGGCTTTTTCCTTCCAGACAATCTGCCTAGAAGTTATAGCGACCGAAGACGCCGTAGGTATCACGATCGCCACCAACAATGACGCGCGCACCCAGATCCACCGCTTGGCTCGCCTTGAACAGGCCTTGGCCGTAAACGCCCAAGTCATCATCATAGAGATCATGGTAGGCCAGACCACCGGACAGCTCCAACTTCTCGGTAGTCGCATGACGCACACCACCGCGCAGCTCGAAACCCACTTCATCATCGGAGGGGCCCGGATCATAATCACGGTCATCGTAAATAATATCGGCGCTACCGACGAAATCCAGACCACGCTGCAGCGGTGTATGGAAACCGACACCACCGGACAGACGGGTGCCGTCTAGATCGCCATTGTGACCGTAATCACCATCGAAGAAGCCTAAAGCGCCCCGCAGAAACAGATGCTCATCCAACGCAAAAGAACCTTCAGCGCTCAGCGCATCCACGTCCACATCGTTATCCAGATCCCAGCGGTCATAGGCCAATTGCCCGTAGCTATAGGAGAAACCGTTATCACGGACGGCGGTCGTTTGTTGCGCCGCCATGACCGGGGCAGAAACAGCCAGAGCAATAGCTGACACAAGCAATGTTTTTTTATACATAAATCGTCCTCACTGATATCGAAAAGTTCAGCATCCAAGATGGGGCACACTATGTGCTCTTATTGAGTGGCCTGCGTGGTTATGGTTCCCTCTTTATGACAGTTTTATAAAAATTTTCAATGTCACCAGCAATTTATAGCATGCGGTTGACCTTGGGGTTACCCACAGGTATCACAATAACAACCTGACACAACACTCTGGTATCACACCGTTTCACAGGAGCCTCCATGTCGACGCAAGCGCGCACCCAAACTCTGCCCATCCGCGGCGCGACCTGCAAAGGATGCAGCCGCACTATCACCGCTGCGCTGGAACCGCTTGCCGGCGTGGAACGTGTGACCGTGGATCTGGAATCCCAACAGGTATCTGTCACCGGCACCGCCAAGCGCAGCGCACTTCAAGAGGCGCTGGTGCAAGCAGGCTACGGCGCTCACCAGGATGGTTCTGATCACCAACACGATAATCACGGCAACGATGGCAGCACCACGAATGAATCGGCCTCCCAAGCCACGCAATCGATACAGCTGAACATCAGCGGCGCTACTTGCGCGTCCTGCGTGCGCACCATCGAAATCGCCCTGCGTGACACACCCGGGGTCGACAGCGCTGACATGAATTTTGCCGACCGCACCGCTCAGGTGAGCGGCTCTGCCAGCACCGCCTCCCTCATTAAAGCGGTAGAAGACGCGGGTTATGGTGCCAGTGAAACCCGCGAAGAGGATAACGGAGAACAGGAAGCCAAAGAGCGGGCACACTACCACCAGTTACTGCGGCACATGGGGCTAGGGCTTGGGCTGGGCGTGCCATTAATGGCCTGGGGCCTGCTCGGTGGCGACATGATGGTTCGCCCCGGTGAAACCAGCCAATGGGTATGGCTGGGTATCGGCATTGCCACCCTCGCGGTGCTGGCCACCGCCGGCCGGCACTTTTTCGTTGGTGCCTGGAAAGCCTTTCGCAACCATAACGCCAACATGGACACCCTGATCGCTCTGGGCACCGGGGCCGCCTGGCTGTATTCCATGGTGGTGGTATTACTGCCCAGCGCCCTGCCGGAAGCCGCCCGCCATGTGTATTTTGAGGCCAGCGCCATGATTATCGGCCTGATCAATCTTGGCCAGGCACTGGAGGTTCGCGCTCGCGGCAAGACCAGCGCCGCGGTAAAACGGTTGCTGGATCTGGGCGCCAAAACCGCACGGGTCATCCGCGATGGCGAGGAACAGGATATCCCGGTGGAGCAGGTTCAGGCCGGTGATCAATTGCGCGTTCGCCCTGGCGAAAAAATTGCCGTGGACGGCACCGTGGAAGAAGGCGAAAGCCGCATTGATGAATCCATGCTCACCGGTGAACCCATGCCGGTGAATAAAGCTCCAGGCGATAAGGTCAGCGCCGGCACGCTGAACGAAGCCGGCACGCTACTTTATACCGCCACCGCCGTCGGCAAAGACACCGCCCTTTCACACATCGTCGCACTGGTAAAAAAAGCCCAAGGCAGCAAGCCCCCCATCGGGCGACTTGCCGATCAGGTGTCGGCCATTTTTGTCCCGACCATTATGCTGATCGCCATCGCGGCGGCACTGGTGTGGTTCAACGTGGGCCCGGAACCGCGGCTAACCCATATGCTGATCAGCGCCACCACTGTATTGATTATCGCCTGCCCCTGCGCACTGGGCCTAGCCACGCCCATGTCGGTGATGGTGGGCGTCGGCAAGGCCGCCGAATACGGCATTCTGATTCGCCAGGGCGAAGCGCTACAAACTAGCAGCCAGCTGGACACCGTTGTCCTCGACAAAACCGGCACCATCACCGAAGGCAAACCTGCCGTCACTGATATCGTCTGCAATGAGGGCCAGCAAGAAGACACCGTGCTAACGCTTGCCGCCAGCGTGGAAAGCGGGTCGGAGCACCCGCTGGCCACGGCGATTCTCAACGAGAGTAAGCAGCGAGAGCTATCACTGGATAGCGCCAGTGAATTCCAGGCTTTAAACGGCAAGGGTGTTACCGCCACCATCAATGGCAAAACCTATCGACTAGGAAACCGCCGCTGGCTAGAAAGCGAAGGGGTAAGCATCAAACTCGATAGCACGTCTCTCACCGACAAGGGCGCCACGCCGCTGTTTTTGTCTGAAGCGAACACCCTGCTCGGCATCATCGGCGTCGCGGATCGTATCAAGGACGATTCCAAAGCCGCCATCGCCCGCCTGAAAGATCAGGGATTAGAGGTCATCATGATTACCGGCGACATTGCCGCCAGCGCCAACGCCATTGCCGAGCAAGCCGGGGTGGATGAAGTGATGGCTGAAGTGCTACCGGAAGACAAGGCGAAAAAAATCCAGGCACTGCAGAATGAAGGCCGCACCGTGGCCATGGTGGGTGATGGCATCAACGACGCCCCCGCTCTCGCCCAGGCCGATGTGGGCTTTGCTATTGGCACCGGCACCGACGTGGCCATCGAATCCGCGGCCATCACCTTGATGGGTGGCTCTCTGCACGGCGTTCCCGATGCCATGGCGATTTCTTCTGCCACAGTCCGCAACATTAAACAAAACCTGTTTGGTGCCTTTGTGTATAACAGCCTGGGCGTGCCAGTGGCCGCCGGTATCCTCTATCCTCTCACGGGCAATCTGCTCAGCCCTGTGATCGCCGGGGCCGCGATGTCGCTCAGCTCGGTTACCGTCGTCACCAACGCCAACCGATTGCGGTTTTTCAAACCCAAACACAATCAGGAAACAAGCGCATGACTCCGCAGCAACTTGCCGCACAACTGCGCCACCCCAACGGCGAAGATGGCAACAAAGTCGCAGACAATATGGACGAGCGAAACCGCCCTGTGATTCTCGCTGCCTACCAGGCGTTGGCCCCTGCTAACGGCGACCGGATTCTGGAAGTCGGGCCGGGAAGCGCAGGCCATCTCCCTCGCTTATTAGCGCAGGCTAACAACCTGCACTACACCGGGTTAGATGCCTCTCGGGATATGGTCTTGCGTGCCCGCGAACGTTACCTAGGCGAAACTCGCGCTGCCTTTATCCACGGCGAACTGACTCAAGCACCACTCGCGCCCGCCAGCACGGACCGCATCGTTGCCATAAATGTAGTCTATTTCTGGCAACCACTGCTCCCTGCTCTGCAAGTGCTGAATTTGTTATTACGCCCCGGCGGCACTCTGGTGCTGGGCTTTCGCGATCACAACAGCATGGCCAGCCTGGCGGTGTTCAAACACGGTTTTTACACCTATCACGGCCCCGAGTTACAACAGGCCCTAGAGCAAACCCACTTCACCAACACCCCGCTGCACACCTTCGCCGAAGACAGCGTTGATGTGCTCGGCGATACCATGCACAAACAATCGGTGATACTCACCGCTCGCAAACCCCAGGAGGCGACACCATGAGTCTTCTCGTCAATCTTGTCGGCCTGATTTTGATGGCACTGGTAGTCTGGTGGTTCTGGCTATCGCACCGTAAAAGCACCGCGCAAGCCACCACACAAGAAGCCACCATTATTGTCGAAGACGGGGTCTACACCCCGGCCTCCATTCGCGCTAAAAGCGGGCAGTCTCTGACACTGCATTTCGATCGTCGCGACCCCTCCCCCTGTGCCGAACAGGTGATCTTTCAGGGGCTCGATACCAGTGCATTTCTGGAAACCGGAAAAACCACCACCCTGACGCTGGATAACGTGCCCGCCGGGGAGCACCGCTTCACCTGCCAAATGCAGATGTATCAGGGCAGACTGATCGTCGAATAATCGCGCCCCCAACTGGGGGGGTCATTAACAACGAAGGAAACGATGATGAAACGCTTGCTCACACTCTTCACCGCTCTATTGCTGGCCGCCTGCGGCGATAACACCCCACCCAAGCCCGACGTGGCACAGGGAGAAACGCCCGCCACCGCAGCCAATGCCGCCAAAACGCTGGAAGTGTATAAGTCCCCCACCTGTGGCTGCTGCGGTGCCTGGGTAGAACACATGGAAGCGAACGGTTACACGGTGAATGTCCACGAGCAGCAAAACCTGCAATCCATCAAAGAAAAAGCGGGCATCCTGCCAGGCACCGGCTCCTGCCATACTGCTTTTGTCGATGGCTACGCCATTGAAGGCCATGTGTCCGCCAGCGACGTGGATCGCTTGCTGAAAGAACGCCCCGAAGGCAAAGGCCTCACCGTGCCCGGTATGCCCGTAGGCTCACCCGGCATGGAAATGGGCGACCACAAAGACGCCTATGATGTGCTGCTGTTCGATGAAAACGGCACCCAGGTATTCAGCCACCACTCGGGGAATTGAACAAAACCGCCAAGCTGCAAGCGACAATACGGGCACGGCAACACCCTCACTAGCCAACGCCTCGCGTGCCTTTTTGCTTGCAGCCTGTAATCCTTCAACCTGTCATAGCAACCCGTTACAGTGCCCGCTTTCCCCTAACGAGATTCTCCATGCTCTCTTTGCACGACTGGCTGCTGCTGGCTAGCGTTTGCGCCCTTGGCGCCATAACCCCGGGCATTAGCCTTGCCGTGATCACTCGCCACACCCTGCTTGGCGGCCATAAAGCGGGGGTCACTGCAGCCATTGCCCACGCCATTGGCGTGGGTTTCTGGGCCACCGCCACCGTCACCGGCTTAGCCGTGCTGTTTCACCGTTACCCCAAACTAGAGCTACTGCTCAGCCTCACCGGCGCGCTGTTTCTGCTGTGGATGGCATGGAAAAGCTGGCAAGCGGGACGCTCTTCCCTTAATACCACTCCCTTAGATAACAACGTTAAGGCCCATCATGGCGCCGCCCGCGATGGTTTTCTTGTGGCGTTCCTCAACCCCAAAGTCGCGTTGTTTTTTCTCGCGCTGTTCAGCCAGTTTCTGCAAGCCGACATGGGCCAACTGGCCCGCGCACAGATGGTACTTACTTCCATCTTCATCGATGGTGGCTGGTATGTGCTGGTGGCTATCCTGCTGGGACGCAGCCGTTTCTTGCCCTGGTTACGAGCGCATCACCACTGGGTGGAACGCGCCACCGCAATACTGCTGGTGATCATTGCCGCCAGTGTGGTCGTCAACAGCCTGCTTGACCTTGGGGTGGCACCAAGGTTAATAATGCCGGCATGACCAGTGTGCGCCAACAACAACGCCGGGCAGCCATTGCCTCTTTGCTCGCCATCATTCTGATGGCCGTGAGCACCTTGTTGTCCGCCAACTTGTCCGCCAACACCATGGCCCTGCCGCTGGGCACGGACAGCGCCATGTCGTCTACCGCCATAACACCTTGCCACCAGGGCGCCGAACCCCAGGAAAGCGAACACCCCATGGCGCCGATGCAGGACTGCGCAGGCGGCGATAGCTGCCAGTGCATTACCCTCTGCCAAATCACCGCCGCCAGCGATGCGCCGTTTCATGGCGACACCTTTCTCTCTGCAACCCCGGCCACAGCAACACTGATCAGTGCGATTCATGCGGGCATCCACCGGTTGCCGTTACGCCCGCCCTCCTTGTTCATTTGAGCTGACCTCTTTCTCAAACGAACAGGATTATGGAAATGAAAACACCATCGCAGATTTCTCTGCCACGGCGCCGTTTCGTGCAGGGCCTGGCACTGGGTGCCGCCGGCCTCGGCGCAGGTCTTAACGCGCGTCAGCTACTGGCCAGCCAGAGCCACACCGGCGCACCGGTCCTCACCGGCAACACCTTCCACCTCACGCTTGGCGGCGCCGATGTCAACATCACCGGCAAGACTCGCCCGGCCACCACCATCAATGGCGGCATCCCCGGCCCTACCCTGCGCTGGAAAGAAGGCGACACCGTCACGCTCAAAGTGACTAACCTGTTACCGGAAACCAGCTCCATTCACTGGCATGGCGTGCTACTTCCCTTCGAAATGGACGGCGTACCAGGATTATCATTCGACGGTATCGCCCCCGGTGAAACCTTCACCTATTGCTTTCCCGTGAAGCAAAGTGGCACCTACTGGTATCACAGCCATTCCGGCTTTCAGGAGCAAACGGGAATCTATGGTTCCATCATTATTGAGCCCCGCGAACCGGATCTGCACACGGTTGAACGAGACGAAGTGATTCTACTCTCCGATTGGAGCGATGAAGATCCCCACCATGTGTACGCCACGCTGAAAAAACTCAGCCACTACTACAATTTCAATGAACGCACCGTGTTCGATACCTTGCGCGACTTTCGCACAAAAGGCGTTATCGAGACACTCAAAGACCGCCACATGTGGAACAGCATGCGCATGAGCCAAAGCGACCTGGCGGATGTGACCGGTTATACCTACACCTACCTGATGAATGGCCAAAGCCCTACCGACAACTGGACCTGCCAGTTCAAGCCCGGCGAACGTATCCGCCTGCGCTTTATCAACGCCAGTGCCATGACCTTCTTTGATATTCGCATCCCGGGCCTGGACATGACCGTGGTGGCCATGGACGGCCAACCGGTAAAACCGGTGGACTTCCATGAAGTAAGACTGGGGGTGGCGGAAACCTTAGACGTAATCGTGGCGCCCCGAGCAGACCGGGCGTACACCCTATTCGCACAGAGCATCGACCGGAGTGGCTTCAGCCGCGGCACTTTGACCCCGGACCCCGCCATGACTGCCCCCGTCCCGAACATGGATGCACCGCCACTGTTAGGCCATACCGAAATGGGCATGGGCGCCATGGGCTCGCAGTCAATGAATGCACAGGGAAGACCCCACGGTGATATGCGCCATGGCGATATGACCCACGCCGAGATGAAGATGGACAGCATGGGCCACAGCGATACCAAGGCCGTGCCCTTTGCCGTTAACGACAACAACCCGGATTTACCGCCACGCAACAGCGCCATCGAACATGCAGCCAGCGAATTCGGCCCCGGTGTCGACATGCGCGCCATGGCACCGGGGGCGATGCTCCACGATCCAGGTATTGGCTTGCGCAACCGGGACTGGAAGGTACTCACCTATGCAGATCTGGAAACCCTCAGCGACACGCCCAATAGCACCCCTATCGACAGTCTTCATCCGGACCGGGAAATTGTATTGCACCTGACCGGTAACATGGACCGTTACATGTGGAGCTTTAACGGCATTAAATTTGCCGACTCCGTGCCCTTGACGCTGTTCCACCACGAGCGGGTGCGCATCACCCTGGTGAACGACACCATGATGACCCACCCCATCCACCTACACGGACTATGGAGTGACCTGGAACTGGGGGAAGGCAAACTGCTGCGCAAGCACACCATTACCGTCAAACCGGGCGAAAAACTCAGCTACCTGGTACGCGCTGATGCGCTCGGGCGTTGGGCCTATCATTGCCACCTTCTCTACCACATGGAGGCCGGCATGTTCCGCGAGGTTCGTGTGGTTGAAAACGCCCACCCGCCAGCGCCCAACGGCGACCACGCAATGCATGGGGCCCACCGCACGAACGGAGTGAAGCAACCATGAAAAAATCGCTCACTTTTCTTGCCAGTATCGTCATCCTTGCCACCGCCTCACCGGCCACGGCTATGAATAAAAAGGAACCACGCTTCACCCGCGTAATCGTCGACCAGCTGGAAGCCCGCGATAGCGACGACGGCACCGTGATGGCCTGGGAAGCCAGCGCCTGGCATGGCGGCGACATCAACAAGCTATTCTTCTCCACAGAAGGAGAGCGATTGATGGCGCCTGAGCACGATGACGAAGACCCCAGCACCGAAAGCGCAGAGACCCGCCTGGCCTGGAACCACGCCTTCGCCCCCTTCTGGGACGGGCAATTGGGGGTACGCCGGGACTGGCAACCGAACGACCCCAGTCGCGACTGGGTCAGCGTAGGAGTACAAGGCATTGCGCCGTATTGGTTCGAGGTCGATGCCAACCTGTTTGTAGGCGAAGACGGCCTAACCAACCTGCGCATAGAAGCGGAATACGAGCTGATGCTTACCCAGAAGCTGGTCCTGGCTCCCAACCTAGAGACCAACCTCTACGGCAAGGACGACGACAAACGGGGTATCGGTAACGGCCTGACGGATATCGAAGCAGGCCTGCGGTTACGCTACGAAATTCGCCGAGAAATCGCACCGTATATCGGTGTGCATTGGGAAAAGTTATACGGCGACACCGCCGACATAGCGCAGGCCAATGGCGAGAAAGCCGAGCAGGGCATCATCGTCGCCGGGCTGCGCATCTGGTTCTGATATCGACAAGCTTACCGGCAAGCGAGCCTCGCAGAGTAAGCGACCGAAGGGGCAAATTTCGATCCTGGAATTTGCCCCTCTAACGTTTCGGGCAACCGCAACATCCTCCCTCTGGAAGGGAACGGCGACAGGTGCTCGGTAAAAAACAGACGGGGAAACTTTCCAGTTTTCCCATCGAGCCGTTTGTAGCCTCAGCCTGAACAGCTGTCGTATTCGTCAGTTTCCAGAGTGCGCAGCTCGCTGTTGTCCTGAATCTGAATATCCAGATCCCGCAGATGGCCGTCACCGATACCGTAAATCCAGCCGTGAATGGTCAACGCCTGATCACGGCGCCAAGCTTCCTGCACCACCGTGGTATTCGACACATTGATTACCTGCCGAGCGACGTTCAATTCACACATCTTGTCCAAGCATGCCTGGTCATCGAGCCCGGCCAGGTTCTTGCGATTACGCAGGTACAGTTCACGCACTTGGCGCAGCCAATTGTCGATCAAGCCATGGGGCTCATCTTCCATGGAGGCCTTCACCCCACCACATCCATAATGGCCCACCACCATGATATGTTTCACCTTTAAAACATCCACGGCGAACTGCAACACCGATAGCAGATTCAAATCCGTATGGTTAACCAGGTTAGCCACATTGCGATGAACGAATAGCTCACCGGGCATCATGCCCACTACTTCATTGGCAGGCACCCGGGAGTCCGCACAACCAATCCACAAATATTCAGGGTTCTGTTGCTCCCCCAGGGCTTTGAAAAACCCGGGGTGGCGCTCTTCGATTTCGTGGCGCCATTTTTCGTTGTTGGAAAACAAATCAGGTAGGGATTTCATCGTTTCTCGCTTGTTTGCGCATTCACTCTACAGGCAGCCCGCAACCTATCGGCCCGCTAGCCCCCTGTCATATTCATAAACCGTACCAGCTGCTCACCCGGCTCCAGGTTGAAGTCGTGGCGCTCGGGCTTGATGGCCATGGCATCCACAATGGCTTCGCGAAGAGGGGTATCGTCATCCGGATAGGCGCGCAGCACCGCGCGTAAATCCACACTGTGCTCATGGCCTAGGCACAAAAGCATACGCCCCTCGGCCGTAATCCGCACTCGATTACACAAATGGCAAAAGTTTTGTGAGTGGGGTGAAATAAAGCCGATGCGACTGTTACTCCCGGGCGCTTGCCAGTAGCGTGACGGCCCTCCCGTTTTTTCTGCCAGCGGCACCAATTCAAGCCGTGCAGACAGCTGTTCACGCAGCTCCGCCGAGGACACAAAGGCCAGCTCCCGGTCGTGTTCGGTGATCTGCCCGAGAGGCATCTCCTCAATAAAGGAAATATCCAAGCCCCGCGCTAGAGCGAAATCTACCAGCGCCGGCACCTCGTCGTGATTACGCCCGCGCATGATCACGCTGTTAAGTTTGATGCGTTCAAAACCGGCGGCCCTGGCCGCATCGATTCCTGCCAGCACTTGAGCCAAATTCCCGGTACGGGTAAGCGCCTTGAATCGTTCCGGATCCAGCGAATCCAGACTGATATTCAGCCGATTGAGCCCGGCAGCCTTCAGGGCCAACGCGTGCCGAGTCAGCCCAGCCCCATTGGTGGTCATATTCAGTTCACGCAGGCCCTCGATGGCACCAATATCGCGCACCAACTGCGCCACATCACGGCGCACTAACGGCTCGCCCCCAGTTAACCGAATACGCTTGACCCCCAACCGCACTAGCACCCGGGCCAGCCGTCTCATCTCCTCCAGAGTCAGCACCTGAGCGCGGGGCACGAAGGTCATATCCTCCGCCATACAGTACACACAGCGAAAATCGCAGCGGTCCGTCACCGACAGCCGCACATAATCAATGGTGCGCCCGAAGCGGTCCTGCAGGACTGGATTGTCGGTGGAAACATCAGCATTCATGCCGCTACTGTAGCAAATGCGGGGCCAACCTGGGCAAGCGACTCCTCTTAACGCCCGTCGGGCCAGGCTAGCTCCAGTTGGTCAGGCCCTTGCCGGTCTTGTTAGAATGTCCGCCGACCTGAATACAGAACGCGGTCAGACCACGCAAGCGTCATGACCGACACGTTCCTTATTCCGAATTCATCTACCCCTAAAGGGTTTCCATGCAAATTTCTGAAAATGCCGTAGTGTCCATCCACTACACCCTGACCAACAACGCCGGTGAAACCATCGATTCTTCCATTGAGCGTGGCGAGCCCTTGGCGTACCTGCACGGCGCCGGCAACATCATTCCGGGCCTGGAAAACGCCTTGGTAGGCAAGGCCTCTGGCGACAAGCTGGATGTCACCGTTACTCCGGAAGAAGGCTACGGCGAGCGTCACGAGCAGCTGATTCAGCAGGTGCCGAAGACCGCCTTTGAAGGCAACGAAGATAACCTGCAGCCAGGCATGCAGTTCCAGGCGCAAACCGAAGCTGGCGATCGCGTTTTCACCATCACCGCCGTTGAAGGCGATGAAGTGACCGTCGATGGTAACCACCCACTGGCAGGTGAAACGCTGAACTTCGCCGTGGAAGTAACCGACGTACGCGAAGCGTCCGACGAAGAAAAAGAGCACGGCCACGTACACGGCCCGGAAGGTCACGATCACTGATCGCTGACGGCTCGAAAAAAAGAGGCTCCTTCGGGGGCCTTTTTTGCTTCATCGCGGATTTGAGAAAACGACATTAAGCGTGCCTGCACGGGGAGCCCATTGCCTGACGCCTTGCTGCCTGACGAAAACTCGGCAGGGTCTCTGCATAACGCATCCGGCTCGGCTACCGCTACACTCCGTGCCATGAAAGGCCAAAAGCCTTAACCCATTGCCCGTGTCTCACCGACAAGTAGCAGCCAGTTCATCGCCCCAGCCTTCCTGGCCACTCCGGTTTAACGTCTTGTTTGCCCGCCAGCAAGTGGGCATTATCAACCCCCCTTCGGTCAACCGGCCACCACAGGTGTTCTTCTAGCAGATCCGCGATAAACCTCTTAATTTTGCTAAGAACCGGATTTCACCCCCCTCCCCATAAGCTCACCGCGGACGAAGGGGGAACGCTGCCACCATTATGGTTCATAGCGTTAGCGGGCTGCTGGGCAGCAAGTCAGCTTTTTCTTACCGCCAACCCTGCAGGTTGTCCTCAATCAGCCGAGCAAGAGCATCCAGATGCACCGGCTCAGCATTCATGGCCGAGATATAAGCGAAGGATTCCCCCCCGGCTTGCTCAAAATAGCCCCGATTTTCTTCGTCAATTTCTTCCACGGTTTCCAGGCAGTCCGCTGAAAAGCCCGGGCAGAATACCTGTACGGATTTCACGCCTTCACCGGGGAGCGATTTCATGGTGACGTCGGTATAGGGCTGCAGCCACTCTTCTGCGCCAAAGCGGGACTGGAACGTGATCATCCACTGGCCGTCACTCAGCCCAAGCGCCTCGGCCAATAACTGTGATGTTTGGTGGCACTCATGGAAATATGGATCGCCCTTGAGCAAAAACCGCTTCGGCACGCCGTGAAAACTAAATATCAACTTGTCCGCACTGCCGTTCTTTTCCCGGTAGGCGCGGATATGGTCGGCCATGGCCTGAATATAGGGAGGATAATCCGGGTAGTGGCTGATAAAACGCAGGTCGGGCAGCAAACGCCGCGCCATGAAATCCTGGGCCACGGCATCAAAGGTAGAGCCATTGGTGGAGCCGGAATATTGCGGATACAACGGCAACACGATCAGCTTGCGAATGCCCTCGTTCTCAAACGCCTGCAACTGGCTGGCAATGGACGGATTGCCGTAACGCATGGCCACGCGCACCCCCACATCATCGCCATATTTGCTCTGCAAGCGTTGGCGAATGCCTTCCCCTTGGGCAAGGCTGTACACCAACAACGGCGAGCCCTCTTGCGTCCACACGCTCTTGTAGGCCTCAGCAGACTTGCGAGGGCGGATAACCAGAATCACCAGGTTAAGGATGAAAAACCAGATAAAGCGGGGAATCTCCACCACCCGGGGATCAGAAAGAAACTCCCGCAGATAACGGCGCAGGGCACCGGTTTCCGGCGCATCCGGGGTTCCCAGGTTAGTAATGAGCACACCAATCTTGCGGGGGTTGAGGTGCTCTAGGTTTTCCTGTCCCTTGTAGGCCATCCTGATTCTCGCTCAGCAATGCATGTTTAGCCGTTAGTGTAGCGCCAGCACTTCAAAGCGCCATGATGCCCTATCTATTGCTACGATTAGTTTTCTGGTAGCTCGCCTTCGTGCTGGGCCAAAGCGTCCCGGAGAGCATCGGGCACCGGCGCCGAGGCCTGCGTCTTGTGGTCAAAATACACCAGAACGGACCGCCCTCTGGCCACCAAGGCCCCGTTCTGCCATGCCTGCTGAATCACCACAAAGGAGCTGTTGCCAATGCGCTCAATGGCTGCACGCAGGATCACGTCGCTGCCATAGTAAATCTGAGCAACAAAGTCGATCTCCACTCGAGCGAGAATCAACGGCATTGATGCCGGGTTTTCCGCCTCACCGAAAAGCTGAAACAACGGCGCACGGCCGGTTTCAAACCAAGCGGAGACCACGGTATTATTCACATGGCCAAAAGCATCGGTTTCGTAAAAGCGGGGAGTAATGGTTTGTTCAAACATGGCTGAATCCAATACAGGAAAGAAGGCGCCATGATACCCATAGCCTCCCAGAAATCGAACCCTTGATGATCACGAGCCGGGGGTTAGGGAGCCTCTTGCAGATGATCCAGGTCCGCTCGCAGTTTCTCTACGGCCTCCTCCCGGGAGTACTGCTCGACCTGCAACTGATCCACCCGCGCCATTAAGGCCTCGATACCCTCGCTGGCCCGCTCCATGGGCTCCCCCATTTCGCTGGATTGCTGCCCACTGCCTTCCAGTTTCCGCAACTCCTCATCCTGAACCGAGAGCTGCTGGCGCGCACGGCGCAACTGGTCAGAGGCATCGGTTAAGGCTCGCTGCTCATCCAGCAGCAAGCGTCGCAGCCGATTGAGCAAGGACTGGTAAGCATCGCTACCCACGGTTATTTGCTGCCAGTCGGCGAAGCGCTGCCGCAACAGGGTGGCCGGCAGGCCAGCAGGAAGATCCGTAAGCGGCAGGCTGATCCGCGCCTGGGTCACATCGCCCTTATCGAGCAGCCCGGTCTGTTCGCCTTCAATTTTCGCCATACCGGGCAACACTGCCCGCTCCCCGGCACGAGCCCCCGCCGTCACCACCAGTTCCCGAGTATCTGCATCCGCATAACGCACCCGCTGCAGATCCTCCTGCAGCACCAGAGCCACATCAAACAGGTAATGGGTAACAGAATGGTCCTTGTGCCCCTCTTCATCGCGACCCGTCACGGTCAGAGCATCCACCCGCCAAACGCTCAGGTTGTTATCCTGCAAGGTCTGCCGTACCTGCTGCTGCAGATACGCTTGCTTGCCATCATTGCTACAGCCACCAACAGCCAAAAGCCCCAGTAACCCCGTGGCGAGTCCGATTAGGGTAGATTTTATTCTCATTGCCCCTCGCTTTCCTGATTTGTCTGCTTAATACGCGCCTTTTGCTTAACGCTTCAACCCCGCCCATACCGCCCGGCGGGACTGTGTTTTGCCTGGCAAGCCGGTACAATGCCGCCTCTTTCTCCCCGCCGGTTGCTGAGAGTACTTCGCAGCCGGCGATGGCGTGCCCCGGCCGCTCTCTCGTTACAGGATAGTCCTTTGATTTCTACCGCGAACATCACTATGCAGTTCGGCGCCAAGCCACTGTTTGAAAACGTCTCCGTCAAATTCGGCAACGGCAACCGTTACGGCCTAATCGGCGCCAACGGCTGCGGCAAATCCACCTTCATGAAGATTCTCGGTGGCGAACTGCAGCCCAGCAATGGTCAGGTCATGCTGGATTCCAATGATCGCCTTGGTAAATTGCGCCAGGACCAGTTCGCCTTCGAAGAATACACGGTTCTGGACACCGTGATCATGGGGCATAGCGAACTGGCCACGGTAAAAGCCGAACGCGACCGTATCTACAGCCTGCCGGAAATGAGCGAAGAAGACGGCATGCGCGTGGCGGAGCTGGAGATGCAGTTCGCAGAAATGGACGGTTACACCGCCGAAGCCCGGGCCGGGGATCTGCTGTTGGGCCTTGGCATTCCCGAGGAGCAACACGCCGGCCCGATGACCGCAGTGGCCCCCGGCTGGAAACTGCGCGTGCTGCTCGCCCAAGCGCTGTTCTCCGACCCGGACGTATTGCTGCTTGATGAGCCCACTAACCACTTGGACATCCATACTATTCGCTGGCTGGAAGATATCTTGGTGGCCCGTTCTAGCACCATGATTATTATCTCCCACGATCGCCACTTCCTGAACAGTGTATGCACCCACATGGCGGATCTCGATTACGGTGAACTCCGCTTGTTCCCCGGTAACTACGATGAGTATATGACCGCCGCCACCGCCGCCCGTGATCGGCTGTATGCAGATAACGCCAAGAAGAAAAAAGAAATTGCTGACCTGCAAAGCTTTGTTAGTCGCTTCTCGGCTAATGCCTCCAAGGCTAAACAGGCCACCAGCCGGGCCAAGCAAATCGACAAGATCCAGCTGGAAGAGGTAAAACCCTCCAGCCGCATTAGCCCCTACATTCGTTTTGAACAAAGCAAAAAACTACACCGCCAAGCGGTAACCCTAGAAGGGCTCGGCAAGCATTACGATGACCTGACCCTGTTCCAGGACCTGAGCCTGCAAGTGGAAGCCGGCGAACGGGTAGCCATTATCGGCCCTAACGGCATCGGTAAGACCACCCTGCTGCGCTGCCTGGCCGGCGACCTGACCGCAGATACCGGCACCGTAAAATGGGCGGAAGCCGCAGACCTGGGCTACTTCGCCCAGGACCACAGCCATGACTTTGAACAGGACATGATCCTGTTCGACTGGATGGCCCAGTGGACCAGCGATGGCGAGCAGGCCGTCCGTGCAGCGCTTGGCCGCATGCTGTTTTCCAACGACGAAGTAATGAAATCCGTGAAGGTGATTTCCGGGGGGGAACAAGGCCGCATGCTGTTCGGCAAGCTGACGCTGACTCAGCCCAATGTATTGTTACTGGACGAGCCCACCAACCATTTGGATATGGAATCCATCGAAGCGCTCAACCTGGCGCTGGAAAACTACCCTGGCACACTGTTCTTTGTCAGCCATGACCGGGAATTCGTCAGCTCCCTGGCCACTCGCATTCTGGAAATCACCCCGGACGGCATGCGTGATTTCACCGGCAGTTACGATGATTACCTGAAGAGCATTGCGGTCTGAAGGCACGTAAAGACCAGTAAGGCGGAAATGCCAGCAAGGAGTTTCCGCCGTTTTATGTCCCCTTCTATAAGGGCCTCACCAGACAGGGATGTCAGAACAAGGAGAATCCGATGGCCGATATCGATCAAGCCACCAAAACCGAAATGGAAGCCGCCGCGTTTCGCCACCTGCTGCGGCATCTGGATGAACATAAAGACGTGCAAAATATCGACCTGATGATCCTGGCAGATTTCTGCCGTAATTGTTTGGCTAAGTGGCTAATGGAAGCGGCGACGGAGCAAGGCGTGGAACTGGATTATGACGGCGCGCGGGAGTACGTCTACGGCATGCCCTTCGCTGAATGGAAAACGCACTACCAGAAACCCGCCAGCGAGGCACAATTGGCGGCCTTTGAGGCCAAGCAAGCCGCCCGTAAACGCTAACCTGCTTTAGCAAAAAAATTCTCCCCGACCCCATGGAAAAGGCGGCCCGCAGGCCGCCTGACAACACACAGGGCTTGTATTTTATTGCCGTGGTTTATTCGTTGAAGACACTTTGCACTTCATAGATGGCGGTGGAGCCACTGACTTCGTTCCCCACCACCAGCAGCGCCTTGCCGTTGGCAGAATCCGCAGCCGGAATAAACACCAACCCTTCCGGACCCAGGTCCCCATACCCATCCAGGTTGCCCGCTTCCGGCTTCACATCCCAGGTTTCACGGCTGTTCAAATAATCCTGATAGACCGGCGCCGTCGGATCCGTAATGTCATACACCAGCACGCCCCCCATGCGCTCCAGCCCCAGGAACAAGAAATGCTTGTCGCCAAGCTGACCGATGGTCAGCCCTTCCGGCTCAGGCCCCTTGGCATCACTGCGGCTGTCTATGGCATTGCCTTCATCGTGGCCGCTGTTGAAGTAGTCGGCACAATCGATTGATCGGTCGGAGCCCAGCTTGCAGGTATCACTGGCCAGAAACTGCTCAATGGCATCGCCGCTATCAAACACCAGATCACCACTGTCATCGCGAATGGAGAACGAACGACCACCATAGCTGTAGAGCGTGTCGTACATGATATGCGTACCCACCTCGTCTCCTTCAGGCTGCGAACCGTTGGCCATGAATTTCAGCGGTTGGCCATCGACGTCAGTCTTGTAACCCATCGTCCAGGTGATGTTCAGGCGCCCCAGCACATCGTCTTCACGGCAATCGCCGGAATCGCCCGCTGTGGCACCGCAATAGCCGAAGACCGCAGGGTCCAACAGGGCTCCCTCTGCCAACACGCTCAGCTGCGGCGGCAAATCATCGCCACAACGACGGGCAAACCCGCTGTTATGCACCAGATGCTTCACGCGGAATTCTTCAACAAAGCCCTGGCTAGCATCCGGCTCACAAGCGACCGGCGGCACCACCTTTGCATCCGCTTCTGCGCCCCAGTAGTCGTCATTGTCTTCGCCCCAGGCCCGGGCATCCCCTTCGTTGGCAGTCACCAGGTAGGTCTTGCCGTTCACGGTATAGCCATGAATCGAGTCCGGCAGGTACAGCCCTACTACACCAGAAAAAGTCCTGATATTGATAACATTATCCTCATCGCTGGCATCAATTCCGTTGCCTTCTACGCTGCGATCAATTTCTCCCAGAGAAACGATGTCGGTTATCGTCGCTGTGGCGATATCCACTTTCGCCAGCGCATTATTTTCCTGCAGGGACACCCAGGCCGAGTTGCCATCAGCGGAAACCGCAATGTACTCCGGCTCCAGATCCTGCGCGGCGGATGCCCCCGGACCATAAATGCGAACCCCCTGGTTACGCAGATCCTCTTCCTGGCCGTTATACGCCGTGAAGTCTGCAGTGCTAACCACCGGGTTGGACGGATCACTGAAGTCCACAATGCTGATGGACCCGTCCGGGTCGGTCTGATAATCATCACTGGGCTCGCCCTCGTTGGCGGTGAGCACGCGGGTTCCATCCGGGGTAAACGCCACCATGTCTGGCTGGGCGCCAACCTGCTGGCTGCCCAGCAAGGTCAAATCACTGGCCTGATACAACGCTACAAAACCATTCGCGGTTTTCGGTTCCGCCTCAATAGCGACAGCCACCAGACCATGGCTGGCAGCGACGCTGTTCACTTCCGCGCCCGGCGCAATGCCTGCAGCACTGATCGCATCGATCTTGACCGGATTTTCCGGGTCGCTCAGGTCCAGCACGTCCAGCTCACCGGCCTGTGCATTGACGACGAAAAGCCGCTGGCTGGCCGCATCGTAGGCTGGAATTTCCGCAGCAGAGGTATCAAAACTGCCCGCGGAGTAACGACTGAGGTAAGACAGCTTGATGCTATTCGGTGTGCGCACCGCTTCATCGACGACGGCATTCGGCTCATTGCTGTCGCCACCACAGGCAGTCAGTGTGACCGCCAGAATGGCTCCAGCCCCCAGGTAAATATGCTTCATTGGTTACCCCTGTTATTTGCATGCTCCCCAAACGGATTGCTCACAGGGTTTTACCGGGCAGGAATGAAGCCAGCACGACAATGAAATGACGACTTAATGACAGCTAGCGGCCGGCCACGGACAGCACACCGTTCCACAAATGGAATTGACCCAAGGGCACAGAGAGCCTGAACGGCGTAATCCGACAACTTTCAATGCGGCATAAAAAACGCGGCACCTGCCAGGCAGAGCCGCGTTTACCGAGCGAAACCAAGCTGATTCACATCAGGCGGTTTCGTAATCGTTCTCTTCAAAGGCGGCCATCTGCGCCGCGTACTGAGTGGCAAACCCTGGGTACATGGTGGCATTGAAACCGTCTTCGGTGAGATACCAGCTCTTGCAGCCTGAATTCCAGTTAGTTTTTGCCAGCCGTTTCTGCATGGCCTGGTTGTGCTTACGCTGAACATCTTTTTTCACATCCAGCATCTTCAGGTCTTCCTGAAGAATTTTTTGCACCCCTTTCACCGCGTAATCAAGCTGGGACTCCATATACACCAGTGCGGAATTATGACCGGGGCCAGAATTAGGCCCAAAGGTCATATAGAGATTTGGATAACCGGACACATTAATGCTCTTGTAAGCTTGGGCGCCGCCTTGCCACTCGTCACCCAACACCCGACCCTTACGCCCTTTCACGGGGAAAGGCGTGCCGGAATGGCTGACATCGAAGCCTGTAGCAAACACGATGCAGTCGGCCTGATGCTCGATACCTTCTACCGTACGAATCCCTTTTTCACTAAGGCGGGCGATGGGCCAGGTAATCAGTTTGGCATTGTCTTTCTGCAGCGCGGGGTAATAATCATTGGAGACCAACACCCGTTTGCAGCCGATGGTGAAATCCGGGCTCAGCTGACGACGCATCCAGCGGTCTTTCACTTGCCTGCGTAGATGCATCTTGGCTACCCGTTCAGCAACGCGGGTCAGCGGCGAGCTCCATATTACCGCCAGCGCCATGCTTTCATGGGTCCAGAAGAGAAGATTACGCATGGCCTGCTGGCTGGCCGGCAACTTGCGAAAAAGGGCTTTGTTCCAGGCTGGAGTAACGAAATCAGGACGCGGCAGAACCCAGCCCGGGGTGCGCTGAAACACCTTCACGTGGCCAGCTTTTTTGACCAGTTCGGGAATGATTTGGATACCGCTGGCACCGGTACCGATAACAGCCACTTTCTTGCCGGTAAAATCGTACTCATGATCCCAGCGGGCGCTGTGAATCTTGTGACCCTTGAAATCCTCAATGCCGGTAATCGCCGGGAAACTGCAGTTCGACAAGGGCCCCTGAGCCATCACCGCGGCCCGCCCGGCAAACTGCTCCCCCTTATCCGTCGTGGCGGTCCAGATGCCTTTCTTTTCATCAAAAGACAGCTCTTGCACGTTTTTCTCGAAACGAATGTACGATTCCAACTCGAACTCGGCCACCAGGTGCTGGATATAACCCAGGATTTCCTCGCTGCCCGAGAAGCTCCGTGACCAGTTCGGGTTGGGCGCAAAAGAATATGAATAGAGATTGGAGGGAACGTCGCAGGCGGCCCCGGGGTATTGGTTGTCCCGCCAGGTGCCGCCCACCGCGTTGGCTCGCTCCAGAATCACGATATCCTCAATACCGGCCTGCTTGAGGCGAATGGCCATCCCTAGGCCGGCAAACCCCGCGCCCACAATCAGGACCGAGGCCGGTTTTATCACTGGTGCTTTTTTTGCCGCCGGCTCTTTCCTTGAGGAAGAACGCTGACGGGAAGCCGGTTTGCGAGCGGCCTTTTTAGGGGAAGTAGGGGGTGCAGTCATAACAAAATCTCATCAAAAAGCAGGAGAGGTCCATCATCTGCCAGGCACATGATGGACGTCTTCGGTAACATCAAGCAGTGGGGTGATAAGTCAGCTCGTCCACCCAGGAAGGCACAGCAGGCAGCGCCCGGGGCGGTATCATTCCGGTCAACTTGACTAGACCATCCACGGGTACGTGGTAAACACGTTTATTGCGATCCACCATAAGTTTGGCGTGGCGACGGACCAACTGATACCAAGGGTTACGACGGCCATCTTTGGTACGCCCACCAATTGTTTCGAATTTGGCCATCGCGGCATACAGGCGCTCTTCCGGCAGCCCCATACCAATAATGTTGTCGCGCATCTTGTTGAGCAACGGCAGATAGGAGGCCATACCTAGCAACAGGCGAGGATCCAGCAGGGGGGCCAGCATTTTGGCGGCACCAATAAAGGTCTTCCCGCGCCCCTGCATTTCCATCACGCTAAAGCCGACGCCCAAATGACGGGATTCGTCGTCATTGATTCTTTCAAAGGCCTGATGACAAATCGGGTCTTTCACGGTCTCCAGCAGGAAGGTACACAAGGCACCATCCAGAGCAATTTCTAGCATCGGTACCATTGTACCCAACACATAAATCGGCATCTCATCGCTGTAACGGTCCAGCCACTCAATCGCCAATCGCAAGTTGATATTGGGTTCGGGAATACCGTCTCCCTCGAGCATACCCCAACGCTTCATCAGTGCCATTTCGACATTGGCATGGCGCTGCTCTTCCGCGTGAAAGTAGGTATAGATTTGACGCAAGGTTTCTGTGGGCGCTTTCTTGGCCATGGCGGCAAAGGCCCTGGCACCCACGTGCTCAATCCACATCACATCAGCCATGAAAGCTTTCAGCTTGGGCCATTGCTCTTCGGTAACCAGCTCCGCGCCGGGGGCATCCCAGTCGATATCTGACAGAGCCCACTGGGTGGATTGAATCTTTGCCAACATTTTGTCCAAATCGATAGAAGCCATGATGCTCTCCTGTTATCGCGATACTCGTTGCAGCCGTTTAACGGCATTCGGTTTATGCTTTTGCGGATGCCAAGCGGCTGAGCAGCCCGGCACCACGGGTGTAGACGGCGGGCAGATAACGCTTCGCCCGCCAGATCATTCGTGCATCCAGTTGCGGCAGCACATAAAGCTGCCCCCGGTCCAGAGCTTTGAGGGTGGTCAACGCGACACCTTCGGCGGGCACGCCAGTGAGCTCCACAAGTCTGTTCATCAGCGGCGTGATCCCGGCATCGATCCGGCCAGTGGTGAAAATATTGGTGTTTACCACTGTGGGACACAGCACCGTTACGTTAACGCCGGTGCCGGAAGTTTCGGCTGCCAGTGTCTCTGACAGCGCCAGCACCCCGGCCTTGGTCACGTTGTAGGGTCCCATCAACGGTGCCGCCGCAAAACTGGCCGTAGAGGCCACATTGATAATCCCGCCGTGCCCTTGCGCCTTGAGTCTCGGTGCAAAAACGTGGCAACCATGGATCACACCCCATAGGTTAATGCCCATGGTCCAGTGCCAATCGTCCATGGAAGTCTCGCCTACCGGTTTGCCGCCCACGCCTACGCCCGCGTTATTGATCACCAGATTCACCGGCTCCGGCAGCAGCGCATCTGCTTGTTCGGCCAGCGCTTCTACCTCTGCTTGGACACTGACGTCGCACTGCACCGCCCACGCCCGCCCGCCCGTGCTGACAATGCGGTCAGCCGTTTCCTGCGCGGTACCCAGATTGATATCCGCACAAACCACCGCCCCATTGCGCCGGGCCAGCTCTTCGGCAAACGCACGGCCTATGCCGCTTCCTGCCCCGGTGACAACAGCGGAGGCATTCGCGCTAATGGTTTTATTACGACCAAACATGCCGTCTGCTCCATCCAGTCAAAATAGCCATTGCCTCAGGGCAACGGTTTATTGTTACATTGCTTGATGTCACAGTAGATCGAATGCTTGTTCGGATTCAACTCGGAAATCATTATGGCTCGCAAACCCAAACAACAACGCTCCAAAGCCACCGTCGATGCTATCGTCGAGGCCGCCCTAATCTCGATTGCCCAGCAGGGGCCATCAGCCACCACAACGCGCCAGGTTGCCGACATCGCCGGCATCGGCGTGGGCTCTTTATATGAGTATTTCGAGGACAAGGACGCCATACTGAAAGCCGCCGGTGCCCGTTTCGTGGACGATACCGTGGCCATGATTAAGCCGCTGACTCCGGAACTGGTACGGATGAATATCCGCGATGCGGTGAGTAAGCTGCTGTTTACCTTTCGTGATTTTCTTGAAGAGAATCGCCAGCTGTATCTGAACTGTGCACGCCACGCCTTCAGCCAGGACATGGTGATGCATCTGGAGCCCATCAATCGCGCCCTGTTGGACCTGTTTACTCAATACCTGATGCACCACCCGGAGCTGTTGCGTATGCCCAATATTCCGGCGGTGTCTTATTTCTATATCAACGGCGGGGTTTTCACCGTGGTACGCCATCTCTCGGAAGAAAAACCAACCCAGAGTTTCGAGGAACTGACCACGGTGTTCGGAGATTTTCTTGCCAGTTATGCGGAACACAAACTGGGCGCCAGCAACGCCACGCAATAGCGCCGCACGACTCAAAAACGAACACCCTAAATAATAATAAAATCAGGAGGCACCATGCAGACACCCAAGCCGGAAACGCCACCACCTGGACCGCCCCCTCGTATTCCCAACCTGGCAGATTGGCGTTTCAACCGCTATCTGACCATGCAGCTGATGCCGCTGTTCTATCTTCTGCTAATTGCTGGCGCACTGATTGTGGTCGTTAGCGTAGTTGGCTTGTGCTTTTGGTTCTCTACGCTCGCCGGCATTATTGCCGCCGTTATTGCACCACTGGCCTTTGTGGTAATGGTGGCGGTGATCCGCGCGGCACTGGAATACATGATTATGGCCCACCGCATCATGCGCATCATCGAACGCATGGACGCCCTCCCCGGCCAGGTAGCAGACTTATCAGTACGCGTGGACGGCATTACCAATCATGTAGACGAATTGACCGGGCATGTGACCGATATCCATGAAACGCTGATGCACGTCCGCCCCTTCCTTCGCTCCGCCGGCTTACCCAGCCGCCTGCTCAATGCCTTGCGGGGCCGGACGCCTGGCGCCTAACCGCATAAAGCCGCACGCCTAATGCCATGCGGCTCTCTTCTTTCACGTCTGCATCAGCCCGCCGGCAGCCGTGTCCGGATGCTGACATCGCCGCATGTATACCGCACTATTGTGCCCTTGAAAGCGTCCCGGCTTTTCCGGTGGCGCTGACCGTCTTAGATGAGGAGTTCCCATGGCCCTACCTGCCTCCCTGCAAAACAGCCTGCAGCTACCCGTTGTGGCATCGCCCATGTTCATTGTGTCCAACCCCGACCTGGTCATCGCCCAGTGCAAAGCTGGCATTATTGGCTCTTTCCCCGCCTTGAATGCCCGTCCTGCAGAAGAACTGGAAGTATGGCTGAAGCGTATAACCGAAGAGCTGGATGCCTGGAACCAGGCCAACCCGGACAAGCCTGCCGCCCCGTTCGCGGTGAACCAGATTGTGCATAAGTCTAACAATCGACTGGAGCATGATCTGGAGCTATGCGTGAAGTACAAGGTGCCTATCGTAATAACCTCACTGGGCGCACGGGTGGATGTGAACGAAGCCATTCATAGCTATGGCGGACTGGTATTCCACGACATCATCAATAACTTCTTCGCCAAAAAGGCCATCGAGAAAGGTGCTGATGGTCTGATCGCCGTGGCCTCCGGTGCGGGCGGGCATGCAGGCACCCTCTCCCCGCTGGCCCTGGTGCAGGAAATTCGTGAGTGGTTCGACGGGCCACTACTGCTATCCGGTGCGATCGCCACCGGGGACGCCGTCCTCGCTGCACAAGCTATGGGCGCGGACTTGGGCTATATCGGCTCCGCTTTTATTGCCACCGATGAAGCAAATGCGGATGAGCGCTACAAGCAAGCCATCGTGGACGGCGGCGCCAGCGACATTATTTATTCCAACCTGTTCACCGGCGTGCACGGTAACTACCTGCGCGGGTCCATCGAAGCCGCGGGTCTGGATCCCGAGAATCTGCCGGAAAGCGATCCGTCAAAAATGGACTTCGGCGATAGCAGCTCCAAAGCCTGGAAAGACATCTGGGGGAGCGGTCAGGGTATCGGTGCGGTGAAGAAAATAGGGCCGGCAGCAGAGCTGGTCGACCGTCTGAAACGAGAATACTCAGCCGCACGTCAACGGATGAACGCTCTACCCTGGAAATGAGTTGAACGTCAAAAAACGCGGTAAAACCTGGCGATTATTCGCCATAAGCTCTGCCTTCGCTAACAGATATTGGCACTAAAAAGGCCGCACCCCTTTCAGGATGCGGCCTTTTTAGTGCTGACCCTAGCTAGGCCCGCTCACTATGCCTACCAGGGTAACAGCACCGTAAATGGCGCTCTTTTTCAGCTTTCAGCTCAGGCGCCCAACAACGATGCCACCAGCCCTTTCTTTTTCACCGGCTGATAGTTATCGAACTCAAGAAAGCCGTCATCAATGGCGCCCAAACGCAGCTTGGGCAGATCAACCATGTAATTCTGCACCACCTTCCACGGCTGCTTGGAGCCCTGGCGCGGCAGCCGATCATTGGCACGCTGAATGTAACCCGATTGCATGCCGAGGAAGTTGTCGTCGGTAATACAATTATCCTTGTCACGGGGAATCACTGTCTGGGCACCGGTTTTTTCCATATGGTTTAGCAAGCGGCAGACATACTCACAGACCAAGTCGGCTTTCAGAGTCCAAGACGAGTTAGTGTAACCAAACACCAGCGCCATATTCGGCACGTCCCGCAACATCATGCCCTTGTAAACCAGCGATTCGCGTGGCTCCACCGGCTTACCATCAATGGTGCTTTTTACCCCCCCAAGCATCTGAAGGTTCAGCCCCGTCGCAGTAATAATGATATCCGCATCCAACTCCTTGCCAGACTTGAGCAAGATCCCTGTTTCAGTGAAACGTTCGATGTGATCGGTCACGATCTCAGCATCGCCACTGCGTACGGTCTTGAACAGATCGCCGTTGGGCACCGCGCACAGACGCTCGTCCCAAGGATTATAATTGGGCCGGAAGTGCGCCATGTCCACGTCATCACCTAGCTGTCGTTTGGCCGCAGCCAACAGCGCACGGCGAACCAGCTTGGGGCGCTGTGTGGACAATTTAAACACCATACGCTGAAGGCCAATATTGCGCGCACGGGTTAACCGGTAAACCATCATCTCGGGCATAAACCGGCGCATGCCCACCGAGATTTGATCCACTTCCGGCACGGTGGCGATATAGGTAGGCGAGCGCTGCAACATGGTGACTTTTGCACCTTCTTTAGCCATTGCTGGCACCAGCGTTACGGCGGTAGCGCCGGAACCAATCACCACCACTTTCTTGCCTTTATAGTCCAAATTCTCCGGCCAGTGCTGAGGATGAATCACTTGGCCTTTAAAGTCTTTCTCACCGGGGAAGTCCGGCTTATAGCCTTCGTCATAGTTATAGTAACCACCGCATGAAAACAGGAAGTTAGCGGTAAAGGTTTCTTGCTCACCGGTTTTCTCGTTGGTGGTTTCCACCGCCCAGTGGTTATCAGCACTGGACCAATTCGCCTTGATCACCTTGCGACCAAAGCGTATATGTTTTTTCACACCGTACTCTTCCGCAGTGTCTTCCACGTACTGGCGAATAGAGTTGCCGTCCGCCAGCACCTTGGGTTCAGTCCAAGGGCGAAAGTTGTAGCCTAAAGTGAACATATCGGAATCCGAACGGATGCCAGGATACGTGAACAGGTCCCAGGTGCCGCCGATGCGTTCGCGGCGTTCCAGAATCGCATAGGTGCGATTCGGCGCCTTGCGGGTCAAATGGCAAGCGGCACCGATGCCGGAAAGGCCAGCACCAACAATCAATACATCAACGTGTTTATTGGACATATACTCTACCTCCAGCCTCTCAGGCTGCCTGATCCTCTCAGTGCAGACATTGACATCGATCAATGGCACGTTTAATGGCGGACAGGATAGCCGTACTAGAGGGTATGAGGAAAGGCCAAAACGGGCCGTTTATTGGCTTTGGAGCCCAGAGAAAGTGCCGCTGCAGACGGCCATTGCGCTGCAACCGTTATAAACACTGGGCTTGAGTCAACGTGACAGCAACCAGCCGCTGCCCGGATTCCATAACGCCTGGCATGCTGTGCTAGCAATCCGACCTGAAGGCCTGAACCCTGTAGCGTTGAGTACGACGCTGAACCGCATATTCCGAATAGGCCCAGAGTCGCCAGTCATTCGCCACCCGCCACCGCTGATAGTGAATACTCTTTACGATCAACACGTTATCGCTCCGTGTATCACGCTGGTCGCTGCGCAAATTTTGGTCCAACTGACGTATACAGGCTTTATTAGCGACACTCTGCACGCATTGCTCCCCTAGGCTGAACAGCAATTCCCCGCCGCCTGAGAACTCACATTTCTTAATCTTTAAGCTAACCCTATCCCGTACAAGCCCATTTTTTTGCAAATTGATGCTGTTCATCGGTTTTTATAGGGCCTTAGCAAGCGCGAGACAATATCAAACCGATATCATTATTTTGTGATCCGTAACACACTGGTTACATAACCGGGTGTGCATACTCCGACCCTAGTTGGCCTCGGGGGAGGCCATTCGGGCACCGGTCGCGCGGCCACGCCCATGGCAACAACGAAACGGGTATTGGCATGTTCAACCTTGAAAACCTGTGGCATACCGCCGCAAACCACCCCTGGCTATGGATTCCGTTATCCGGCGCAGCGCTGATCAGCCTAGTGTTGTGGAGCGGCCGCATCCGCCAGCCCAGCGCAATTAACCTGTTGGCCATTGGCCTGATGCTTCCTGCCATCAACTTGTGCCTGGTCGCCACTAGCGCAATAATGGTGACCAATCAGATATCACTGGATCTGGCAACGGTTCTGCCTTTTTAAGTAGCTCGTTAAAAGGGGGGCTTAACCTTTAACGGGCAATGTCCCGCAAAAACGCCAACTGATCCGCCAGGCTGATCTCCCGGGGCTCGCCCTGGTAGACATCAAAATGCCCCACCGGGTAACGCTTCACGCTGGCCCGTGCCATCGCTGCAGCCGCTTTTTCTGCGGCCGATGCCGGCGCCACCGAATCAGTTTCGCAAATAAGAATCAGCGCCGGGCAAGTGACCTTACTGGCCTGGGCCACAGGCCGAAATAGCGGCAGCGTCAGCGCAACCCGCCCGGCCACCTCATTAGGCACGTGGTCCGGCATCAACGCGGTGTACCCATCATAGGCGTCGTCGCTGGACATAGCGGCCAGCTCACCGGGGCGCCCTGCCGAAGGCAACATTTTAGGACCCAGCCCCAATGCACTGCTGGCCAGGTCCCACAAACCAATACCGGTCATCTTCAACGCCTGCCCCACACCCGCATAACGAATCACCTCCAACACCGACGCCATGCCGTCCATCATCGGACACTGCGCAATAATACCTGCCACCGGCTCCCGGGCCGCCACCACCGTGACCAAACCACCACCAAAGGAGGTACCCCACAAAACGATGCGCTGGTTATCCACTTCATCTAGCTTGCGCACACAGGCCAGCGCCGCCTGCCAATCAGCCACCTCCCGATAGGGCAACAACACCTGGCGGGGCATTCCTTCGCTTTCACCAAAATGGCGGTAATCGAATAGGAACACGGCATAACCGGCCTGTACAAAAGCGTCGCGAAACGGTGCCAACCCGCATTCCTTGGTAAGCCCAAAACCGTGGCCCATGACCACTGTCAGAAAAGGCCCCTCGCCTTCAGGCAAATACAGATCGCCCCGGCAGGATTGCCCCTCACTAACGAAACGTAATTCACGCATTGCACTCATGGGAAACTCCTTGTTTGGCCTGCTAACACTAATAATGAAAGCGCAGGACACTCTGACCCCCGTGCCGGAGAGGGGCTCACGCCCATGTCCTGCCTAGGGCGAACGTTAGGCATCGCCCATCAACCGTTCAAGGCCGGAGCGATAAAGCGCCATTGTTCAATACTTTGCCCCAACACCAGAAAGAACGGATTAAGAATGTCCTCTTTGTTGTACTGCAAGGGCGCAAAGTCAGTGTTCACCACCACCCCCCCGGCGGCGGCAACCACCGCGTGGGCCGCAGCCGTATCCCACTCGCTGGTAGGCGCAAGGCGCGGGTAAATATCCGCACTGCCTTCCGCCACCAGACACAGCTTAAGAGAGGAGCCCATGGAAGCGCGCTCCACTTCCCCGATCTCTTCACGTATAAAAGCTTCCAGTTTTTCCACAGCCTCACCACCATGGCTACGGCTGGCCACCATCACCACTGGCAAGGTGCGGGCACGGCACTGAATTGTCTCGCGCTCACCGTTATGCTCCTTGAAGGCGCCCACGCCCTTTCCGCCCATATAAGTCACTGCCGTAACCGGCACGTGCACCACCCCCAGCACCGGAGTATCGCCTTCCACCAGCGCAATATTGACGGTGAACTCACCGTTACGCTTAATGAATTCCTTGGTGCCATCCAGCGGATCTACCAGCCAGAAACGCGGCCAGTCCTTACGGTCCGCATAGGCAATACCCCCTGACTCTTCAGAGAAAACCGGAATATCCGGCGTCAGCGCCTGCAACCGAGCTTCAATAATTTTGTGGGCCGCCAAATCTGCCTCGGTAATCGGCGACTTGTCATCCTTGGTTTCCACACCCAGATCATCGCGCTCGTAAACCTCAAGAATCGCCTGTCCCGCGGCACGGGCAATCTCGCCAAGCGGGCTCAGCAGGGCATTTAAATCCATCATTTCCATTTTCCTGTGATTAATTCAAGGACGCGTTGAACGTTCAAGGTTGAAAACCCGGAAGGCGCCTTTGGCCACCTGACTAACGCCAGAGACTCGCCGGCAAGTACAGCAGCAAGGCGACCTCAATAATGGCAGCGGCACGGCGATTGCGCCCCAAGGGTGGCAACCACCCACGTCGCGCCATTGAATCCAGGGCTTTCAACTTTGAGCTATCTTTTCTCCAACAACCGCTTGGTCATCAACAGCGCGGCGATCACCCTCGCCTCGGTCACATCATCGCGCTCGATCAAACAGTCCAGTTCCGATAATTTCCAGGTCACCACTTCCAGTTCTTCCGGCTCATCACCGGGAAGCGATTCCTCATAAAGGTCTTCAGCCAACACGACTTTAATGCGGTGGCCCATGTACCCGGGAGACAAGGTCAGCTCCTTCATCAGGCTCATACGCCGCGCGCCGTAACCCGCCTCTTCCTTTAATTCCCGGTTGGCCGCATCGCGCCAATCTTCACCGTGTTCATAGGCGCCCTTAGGCAGAGTCAACTCATAGCTTTCCGTACCGGCGCCATATTCACGGATCATCACCACGGTATCGTCATCCAGTAACGGCACCATCATCACCCCCGCGATCGGCGGCGTGCGCAAGCGCTCGTAGGTGCGTTCCACACCGTTGGTAAACCGCAGGTGTAGCTCTTCAATTCCGAACAGGCGGCTCTTTGCTATCAGCCGGGTGTCGAGAATCTCCGGTTTCTCATCCATAATTACCTCTGAGCCTACTCACCAAGGCAAGACTAACCCGAACACGCAGGAAATTCATGATTGACTGGCAATCCGTGGACACCGTGCTGCTGGATATGGACGGCACACTGCTGGACCTGCAGTTTGATAACTGGTTCTGGCAACAACATGTGCCCAACTGCTACGCCCAGCAACGGGGCTTAGAGCAGGTCGAGGCCAACCGCATCATCCACGACTGGATCACCAGCCACCAAGGCACCCTGAACTGGTACTGCCTGGATTTCTGGACCGCCGAGCTGGGGCTGGAAATTGCCCACTTGAAAAGGGCGGCTGGCGACCGCATTTCCGTGCGACCTGGCGCGGAAACGTTTCTACAGAAGCTTAAGGCATCAGACAAGCAAGTCATCATGGTGACCAATGCTCACCGCGATGCCTTGCACCTGAAAATTGCGCGCACCGGCATTGATCAATATTTTGACGAATTGGTCTCCAGCCATGATTACGGTCACCCCAAAGAAGCCCAGTCATTTTGGCAGCACCTGCAACGACACCTCCCTTTCGAGCGAGACCGCGCCCTGCTGGTGGACGACTCCTTGCCGGTCCTGCACAGCGCTCGGCAATACGGCATTGGGCAGCCGGTGAGCATCCTCCACCCGGATTCCAGTCTGCCAAAACGTTCGGATACGGCCCCGTTCCCGGCCATTGATGATTTCCTGACCGTGCTGCCCTAACGGCCAACTCTGGAGAAAGCGATGGAAAGCGTACGTATAGACTCCTGGCTCTGGGCCGCACGGTTCTTCAAGACCCGCACCTTGGCCAAAAACGCCATTGAAGGCGGCAAGATCCATATCGACGGCAACCGGACCAAAGCCAGCAAGGCAGTGCAATCCGGCCAGACAGTGACCATCAGCAAAGGCACTGAGCATTTCGAGGTGGTCGTCCGCGGTCTGAGCAACAAGCGTGGCCCGGCAAAGGTGGCCCAGACACTTTATGAGGAAACCACCGAAAGCGTGGCCAAACGGGAAATGAACAGTGAACAGCGCAAACTGGCCCGAGCCGCAGCCGCTGCACCGGACCACAAACCCAGCAAAAAGGAACGTCGGGATATCCAGCGCTTCAAACGAGACAATCTGGAATAACTGCTTTTTCGCGCTGAATTTACCGCAACAGCCCAACCTCAGGACCTCATAATGCAAGACCACAAACAGCGCTTTCTTTTCCCCGACTCCGACATTCGTGGTGAGCTGGTGCAACTGGAAAGCAGCGTTAGCCGTATTATAGAAGGACAAAACTACCCACTGCCGGTGCAGGGGTTGATCGGCGAAGCCGTGGCCGCTGTGGCGTTGCTGGCCAGCACCCTCAAATTTAAGGGCCGGCTCGCTCTACAGGCCCAGGGCAAGGGACCGGTGTCCCTGCTACTGGCCGAATGCAGCCACGAAGGCGAGCTGCGCGCCCTGGCCCGCCACAGCGACGACCAAGACTGGAGCCACGGCGACGTTCAGACCCTGATCGGTGAAGGCACCATGGTGATCACCATCACCCCCGATCAGGGGCGCCAGTATCAAGGCATCGTACCGCTCAGCGGCGACACTCTTGCCGAATGCCTGCAGGGTTACTTCCTACAATCCGAACAACTGCCCACCCGGCTGTGGCTGGCCAGCGGCAACAATCGCGCCGCCGGCCTGCTGCTGCAGCGCCTGCCCAACCAGCTAGCCACCACCGACGGCAACACCCTGATGTGGGAGCACTTAGAGGCGCTGGCGAGCACCCTGCAAATGGAAGAGCTACTAAACCTGGATGACCAAACCATCCTGCGCCGACTGTTTCACGACACCCCACCCCAGTTGCCCGACGCCCAACCTCTGCGCTTTGGCTGCACCTGCTCCCGGGAACGTAACCGCAATGCACTCATTTCCCTGGGCAATCAGGAATTACAGCAATTGCTGGAGGAAGACGGGGAAGTCACGCTGACCTGCGACTTCTGCCGCCATCAGGAACACTTTGATTCCGTGGATCTGGCGGAAATGATCAGAGAAAACCGTTAGGAATACCAGGAATGGCTAGCCCGCGACTCCTGGCCTCGACGGCCCGAGGCAAATAGCCGCCCACATCGTATTTGCTTCCTATTTTTCCTGCCCCTTTTCCCGGCGCCGCATGCCTTGACGCATTAAAAGGGTGGCCCTGCCGCCGTGACCACACAGTCCGAAGGGGAATCGCCACTGATTCCCTTTTCTGGCATAATCGCGCGCCTGTGCTGATCAGTGGCGCCACTACTGGTCCCTTATTGGTCTTGTCCGGTCTTAGATCCGGGCACGAGACCGGCACTGTGTATCCGCAATGCGAACTTAAAGGTTGCGCGGCCATACTCGTTGCAACCGCACGGCCACAAGCCCAGGAATAACCATGACAGATCCAATTGTTTATAACGATCTCAGCCCGGCCCAGCTGGTAGAGCTGGCTGTTCAGCGTAACGAAGGCCGCCTGGCCGACAACGGCGCCCTGGTAGTGGAAACCGGTCATCGCACCGGCCGCTCACCGATGGACCGGTACATCGTTGACGAGCCGAGCACCAGCGAGCACATCCACTGGGGCGCCATTAACCGTCCCATCGACAGTGATAAATTCGACGCCTTGTGGGACCGTGTGACCGCGGCCGTTGCTGAAAGCGATGCCTTTATTTCCCACCTGCACGTCGGCGCTGACGCTGATCATTACCTGGCCGTGAAAGTGACCGCGCAGACCGCGTGGCACAATTTGTTCGCCAACACTATGTTCATCCGTCCGGAGAAGTACAACGCCCGCAACAAGGAAGAATGGCAGATCCTGCATGCCGCGAACTTCCAGTGCGACCCGGAGCGTGACGGCACCCACTCCGACGGCTGCGTTATTCTTAACTTCGCCCAGCGCAAGATTCTGATTGCCGGCATGCGTTACGCCGGTGAAATGAAAAAAGCCATGTTTTCCGTACAGAACTTCCTGCTGCCTGAAAAAGACGTGCTGCCCATGCACTGCTCCGCCAACGTCGGCGAAGAAGGCGATGTGGCTCTGTTCTTCGGCCTGTCTGGCACGGGCAAAACCACCCTGTCCGCAGACCCTGACCGTTATCTGATTGGTGATGACGAGCACGGCTGGGGCAAAGATGTGGTCTTCAACATTGAAGGCGGCTGCTACGCCAAGTGCATCGACCTGAGTCAGAAAAACGAGCCGGTAATCTGGGACGCCATCAAATTCGGCGCGGTACTGGAAAACGTCATCATCGATGACCATCGCACTGCCGACTACACTGATGTCTCTCTGACGCAGAACACCCGGGCTGCTTACCCGCTGCAAAACATCGACAAGAAAGTTGAAGAAAACCGCGCGGGCGAGCCCAAGCACATCATCTTCCTGACCTGCGACCTGACCGGCGTTCTGCCGCCCGTGGCCAAACTGTCCAAGGAAGCGGCAGCCTACCATTTCCTGAGCGGCTACACCGCCTTGGTCGGCTCCACCGAAATGGGTTCGGGCGGCGGCATCAAAAGCACCTTCTCCACTTGCTTCGGCGCCCCCTTCTTCCCCCGTCGTGCCGGCGAATACGCCGAGCTGCTGATCAAACGCATGGAAGAATTCGGCTCCCAGGTATACCTGGTGAACACTGGCTGGACTGGCGGCCCCTATGGCGAAGGCGAGCGCTTTAGCATTCCCACTACCCGTGGCGTGATTAACGCGATCCTGTCCGGCGAACTGGACACCGCCGAAACCGAACACCTGGACATCATCAACCTGGACGTGCCCAAAGCCGTTACCGGTGTCGATAGCAATCTGCTGCAGCCCAAGAACACCTGGGCTAACCCGGAAAACTACGAAGCTCGCGCCCGCGACCTGGCAGAACAGTTCCAGAAGAACTTCGCTGACAAGTACGCTGATGTGTCCGACGAAATTCGCGCGGCCGGCCCCAAGACCTAAGCGGCGAGGATCCACGAAAAAGCCCGCCACCGGCGGGCTTTTTCGTTGTCGCCCGACGAGCAAACCCGCCCGCCGGGAAAGACGCAAGGAAGCCTCCGGTTCAGAAGCGGCCTACCACCCAGCCTGAACTCAGCATCCGTTCTGCCGCGCAAGGCAGAATGACGCCCCACAAGGGCCCGCCTCATTAACCCTGTTCCCACACCCATGAATATGATTGACTGACTGCCCTCTCCCCCAAAGGTCGGCAGCCTGACAGGAGCCCCAATGAGCAAACCCAAAATTATTGTTGTCGGCGGTGGTGCCGGTGGTCTTCCGCTGGCAACCAAACTCGGTGCCAAGCTCGGCAAATATGGCCAAGCCGATATCACCCTGGTGGATTCGTCCAGCATCCACGTTTGGAAGCCCCGCTTTCACGAAGTGGCCACTGGCGCAATCGACGCTGATCTTGACGCCGTGGATTACCGCTCCCACGCCAAACTTAACCACTACCGGTTTGAGCCCGGCACCATGACCCAAGTCGATACCACCGATCAAACCTTGACCTTGGCACCACTGCACGATGTCCATGGCAGCGAAGTCCTCCCGGAACGACAGCTGCGGTATGACTATCTGGTGTTGGCCACCGGCAGCCAGAGCAACGACTTCGGCACCCCCGGCGTTCGCGACAACTGCCTGTTCATGGACAGCCGAGCCCAAGCAGAGCGATTCCGTGAACGGTTTCTTAACGCCTGCCTGCACGCCAACTACGAAAACAAACCGGTTTCTGTGGCCATCGTGGGCGGCGGAGCCACCGGAGTGGAACTGGCCGCGGAACTTCACCATGCCGTGAGCATGCTCAACTTCTACGGCCATGAGCACCTGGACCGAAAACATTTACAGGTGGACATCATTGAAGCGGCGCCGCGCATTCTGCCGGCCCTTAGCGAACGGGTATCCGCCACCGCTACCAAACGACTGGAAGGCCTGGGCGTGAATGTGCGCACCGGCGCCATGGTCGCCGAAGCAACCCCTGAAGCATTGGTGCCTAAAGAAGGCGATCCGATCAAAGCGGACCTGCTGGTCTGGGCCGCCGGGGTAAAATGCCCGGAATGGCTGAGCCAGATAAAGGGCCTGACCACCAACCGTATCAACCAAGTGGAAGTCGAGCCAACCCTCCAGGCCAAGGGTCAAAAGAATGTTTTCATTATCGGTGATGCGGCCTTCTTGATCCCGGAAGGCGCCGAAAATCCGATCCCGCCACGGGCCCAATCCGCCCAGCAAATGGCGCAGCATACCGCCCGCAGTCTGCAACAGCTGCTGATGCACCGCGACCCGAGGCCCTTCGAATACAAAGACCACGGCTCCCTGGTATCACTGTCCAATTACAGCTCGGTAGGCATGCTGATGGGCAACCTGAAAGGCGGCAACTTCTTTGTGGAAGGCTGGCTCGCCCGAATGATGTATATCAGCCTGTATCGCATGCACCAAGCCGCGCTTTACGGCTGGCCACGCACTATCATGCTGTTAATTGCCGGGCGCTTTAACAAACTGGTACGGCCAAGATTGAAATTACATTAAGAGAGGCCACATGCTGCAGGCTACAACGCGGCCTGACCGTGATGGGCAACAGCTCCGTGGTAGCCGCGCCGATACCGGGTGCGGCTTCTCAATTTGCCTCGCGGCATCTTTCAGCCATTCATTTGGTTTCGCCACATTCTCACCGCCAATGAACTCGAAACCTTCAACTCACCGCCCAACCCGAGCGAAGCGGGGCTGTACCTTTCCGTCCCTATCCACCGTTTCGGTGAACATGGCCAACGGGCGCACCCACAGGGCCTGATCCCCATAGAGTGGGTGGTAAACCACAACCGTTTCGCCGGTCTCGGAGTGGGTTGCCAAACCAAGCACTTGATATTCGTTGCCTTTGAAGTGCCGGTAGCGACCAGGTTGCAACTCGCTCATGGCAAATCTCCTGGTAGCGGACTGCGCGGCAAACGCTCGGCAATGGCCGCCAGCACTTGAGGATTCCACGGTAGCCCCACATGGGTGCCCTGCACTTCAACATTTTCGGTCATTGGCCCGCTTTCTTCCTGGCTGCACTGCCAAGCCACGATGCCGTCTTCACGGGTAAAAATGGCTGTGCACGGCACTGGGGGGGCCGCAATACGTTGATTAAAGGCATCCCTGTCCGTTGGAGGCCGATTCGGATTGAACCAGCTAAAAAGCGTGGACACATTATTGGCGTCCGGATCACCATTAATGGGGCTGCCCAGAGTAAATACCTGGCTCACCAGATCAGGAAAGGCTCGGGCCAGTTCTCGAGCAAACACCCCGCCCAAGCTCCAACCTACTAGCGCGACAGGTTGCTGGTGGCGCGCGCCGATCTCTTGCAATTGGGTAACTAACAGGTTTTTACGTTTGCTATTCATGCCCAGATTCGTGCCCTGAGCCCAGCCATACACGCTATAACCCAGCTTGCCCAGGGCCATGCGCAAAGGCCGAGTGCTCCGATCGCTGGCACCAAAACCGGGCAAGACTATCACGGGCTGTCTTTTGCCTAACGGCAGTTTCTTGTGTTCCAAGCCGCGCAATAAGTAGCGCCCATAGGCCCACGCTGCGCGGCTTTCTCCCACCAGCAGCTTGATCGATGGTGGTGCAATATCAGGTGTCATTACTGGCCCTCCGGCTGTTCCGGCGCCCTCAGCAGCGGCGCATTATGGAACAATGGTAACCTGTCTGAGAGGGGTGGGGATGGCTGATTGGCGACAGGCAGCAGCCAGACGGTCAATGATTCGCTGGGGAACGGTCTGCAGTAAATACAGTCATACTTTGCCAGCAGGGTCGGACCACTCACCCTTTTTACGCAATCTATTTTTACCAACAAGGAGCGCCCATGAAAAAAGGACTTATCGCTTTCATTACTGCCTCATTACTCAGCAGCACGGGCATGGCCATGGCCTCCCCCCCAAGCAGCCAGAACGTATTTGGCTGGGTGGAGAAGTCCACTTTGATGCCCTGGGGCGTGGAATTGAAAACCAAACTCGACAGCGGCGCGCTCACTTCTTCCCTGCACGCCACCGATGTGGATGTTTTCGAGAAAGATGGCGACGACTGGGTGCGCTTTACCGTGGATGTAATGGATGAGGCCACCGGTAAAAAAGTGGAAAAAACCTTCGAGAAGCCGCGCTACCGTAAAGTGGTAATTCGGGGTGCCGGCGGCACCGAGCGTCGTCCAGTGGTATTAATGAAGGTCTGCATGGGCAACACCGTGTATGAAGAACAGTTCACCCTGAATGACCGGTCTGACATGATTTATCCGGTTCTTCTCGGTCGGCGCACCATTTCTCACTTGGGCTATCTGGACGTGACACAGACCTTCCAGCATTCACCCCAATGCGATGAGAATTCGCCGGTGAAAATGGATAAAGACCAACAGGACGATAAAGACATTGAGGACTGAGCAGCACCGCTCATCGCTGTCATCAAATGCTTAAACGCATTACTTACCCGCGCCCCTGAATAGGGAGCGCGGGCAAAGCCTTTGCGAAACGGCGGTTAAGCCGGATTCACTTCAAAATAACCGTACAGGCTGTCAATGGCGTCGCGTAGCACCTTGCCCTGCAAGCTAATACGCGCCTGCAATTCGGCTACCGCGTCTTCTGCGTCCAGTGCATCGATGTTTTCCTGTAGCAGATCCAGCGGCTTAATACGCTTGATCTCCAGCTTGTCGTTGATATCCAGCTCTAACCAATCCTGCCAAGCCAAGTTGATACGGTTGGCGACCATGCCCGTTTCCAGGTGTGCGAGAATTTCTTCCTGCCCTAGGTCCACGGCGGTGAACTTGACTGCGGCCCCTTCATCCTTGATACCTTTCAGCTCACAACGGTCTCCCAGAGTGAAGCCTTCCGGCAGCAGTTTGGTATCGCGCAACCAATTGCTAAAGCTTGTGTAAGGAGCCGAGTTTGGCGCCGGGTACGCTACGGGCAGGGTGCCGATGGCTTTACGCAGGCAGGCGATGACCTCTTCACCGCGACTGGCGGAGGAAGAGTCCACCATTACCCGCTTGCGCTCGGTATCGATAAGCAAGGAGGTGCGGCGCGAGCGAGTAAAAGCCCGAGGCATCAGCTCGAAGGTAATCTGCTCTTTAAGATCAGCCTTTTCCTTGCGCCCAACCTTGCGACCTTCTTCCTGCTGAATGTGCTCCACTTTTTCATCTAACAGTTCCTTGATCACCGGCCCGGGCAACAAGCGAGCAGTTTCTTGATAGGTGCAAAAGATAAACCCGTCCACCGCGTAGACCATGGGGGTCTGCCCCTTGAGCGGCGGCACAAACCCTTCTGTGCGCTCCGTCTGCGAGCCACAGGGTTGGCAACGGTTCTGGTCGAGAATTTCATCCAGTTCGGCCACGGAGCAGGGGAAGGCTTCTTCACCCACAAAGACAGTCAGGTTCTTGATCCACATAGAGTTTTCCAAAAGCAGGGGCAGAGAGAAAAGGCACTGCCGATAATGAGGGCGGCCAACGCCGGTCGGCCACAGTAGCGAAATGCCGAGGGCGGCTCAAGCAGGGAAGCACCCCAGCCTGCCGGGAATCAAACCAGGATTCATCAGGAACCCAACCGCCACTGGCAAAGTCCCACTACCAGAACGCAAATACATACAGGCTTAACAGGAGCAGACCATGAAAACGCTGACTTTCGAAAATGGTGATACTTTACCCATGCTGGGCCTGGGCACCTGGAAATCCGCGCCCGGCGAGGTCTACAACGCCGTCAAAAGCGCTATTGAAATGGGTTATCGGCATATCGACTGTGCCCATATTTATGGCAACGAAGACGAAATCGGCAGAGCCCTGAGCGATGTATTGTCCGCCGGCACAGTAACCCGCGAACAATTGTGGATTACCTCAAAGCTGTGGAACAGTGACCATGCCCCCGAGGATGTTCAGCCCGCACTGGAAACCACCTTACGTAACCTGCAGCTGGATTATCTCGACCTTTATCTAATGCACTGGCCGGTCGCTCTGAAGCCGGGCGTATCCTTTCCTGAATCTGCCGACGACATGGTGTCACTGAAAGATTTACCAGTGGAAACCACCTGGGTGGCCATGGAAGCGCTGGTGGACAACAATTTGACTCGGCAGATCGGCGTGTCAAATTTCAGCGTAAAAAAACTGCAGGATTTGGTGAGCAAGGCACAACGCAAACCCGCCATGAATCAAGTAGAGCTGCACCCTTACTTGCAACAACAGAGCATGCTCGATTTCTGCCAACAACAAGGCATTCATCTCACTGCCTATGCTCCACTGGGCTCATCCGATCGCCCCGCTGGCTTAAAAGCTGAGGGCGAACCGGCACTGCTGGAAGACCCGATTATCAATGAAATAGCTGATCGCCATCGTGCCAGCCCGGCCCAGGTGCTGATCAGCTGGGCACTACATCGCAACACAGCGGTAACCCCCAAATCGGTTAACCCGGAGCGCCTAAAACAAAATCTGGCTGCCGAGGAACTGGCCCTCAGCGACGAGGACATGGATGCCATTCGCTCACTGGACAAGCATCGCCGCTACGTGGACGGTGGTTTCTGGGCACAACCGGGCAGCGATTACACCTTAGCCAATCTTTGGGAGGATTAACGCTAGCAAAAAAAATCGAGGGTATTCTGTAACGACGTGACCGGTATCTGCATCTACTGGTATTGATTTCCCACACTTCGTTATCAGGGAGCCACTGAAAAACGCCTTACGTGCTTAACGTGGCCTTACGCGTGCAGCGGTTGTCTCTTGCCTTCACGGGCGGGTGGCGCCCTTTCCCAGGGACGGGGTTCAGCCGATGTTCGCTTAAGGCCCAGCATTCACGGCGCTTTTTAGCGGCGCCTTAATTTCAAAAAGGATCGACCATGGATTACTTGCGCACCCCGGATTCCCGCTTCGAGCGACTGCTCGACTACCCTTTCGAACCAAACTACGTAACCGTGGGCGGGCTACGCATGCATTACGTGGATGAGGGCCCAGCCGACGGCAAGCCCATTCTGATGCTCCATGGGGAGCCAACGTGGTCCTATCTGTATCGGCACATGATTCCGATCTGTGCGGCGGCGGGTCACCGGGTGATCGCACCGGACTTGATCGGTTTCGGTAAATCCGACAAGCCAACGGACATCAATGCTTATAGCTACCAAAACCACATGGATTGGGTTAAGTCCTTGCTCGACCAGCTAGAGCTCACCGAAATCACCTTAGTGTGCCAGGACTGGGGCTCACTGATTGGGCTGCGGATGGCCGCGGAGAACGAATCCCGATTCCGCGCCATTGTGGTGGGTAACGGCATGCTGCCCACCGGAGACGAGCAGGCCCCAAAGGCGTTCCATATTTGGAAAGCGTTCGCGATCCACAGCCCGGTACTGCCAATTTCCCGCATTCTCAATGTCGCCACTTTCCGCAAACTCGGCCCCGACGAAATCCGTGCCTACGAGGCGCCATTCCCCAATAGAAAATACAAAACCGCCGCACGTGCTTTTCCCAAGCTGGTGCCGGTGACACCGAACGACCCGGCCACGCAAGCTAACCGTGCAGCGTGGAAGGCGTTGGAGCAATGGAAAAAGCCGTTCTTGACGACCTTCAGCAACGGCGACCCGATTACCCGCGGAGGGGATAAATACATGCAAGAACGCATTCCCGGCGCCCAGGGGCAACCACACCAAACCCTGGTGGGCGGGCATTTCTTGCAGGAGGATTCGCCGGTGCAGTTTGCCCAAGCCGTGAATAATTTGCTGGCAGGCATGGACTAATTAAGGCTACCGCGACATCGAATGGAGGGGGTGCCCGCCCGCGGGAATCCCCTCTTTTTGGCGATCAGACGGCTTGCCTGCTATGTCGAATTACGTCGCCAGGTTCATTGACCTAATGCCTATCGTGGTCAGCGCGGCTCACGGGGAAAAGGTGTCGACAAATAACCCTTCCACTTTCTCCCTCGCCCAGGGGGTTTTGCGTAAAAACTTCAAGCTGGATTTCACTGAGGGGTCACTGATAAAACAATTAATCCGAATGCGATCACCCAGCTCTTCCCAGCCATAATGTTCAACCAGGCGCTTCACCACCGTTTCCAGGGTGACGCCATGCAAGGGATTGTTCGGCTGATTCATCAATATCCCCTTCAATGAGCCTTGGACAACACGTAACCCTCGCGGGGAAAGTGCACATGAACCTGCCCCACCACCGGGTCGTTACGGCGCAACACAAGAGTATTGGCATCGCAATAGCAGAGCTCGCCCAATACGGGATCACGGCCATAATCGCACGGGGCTACACGCACAGATTGTCCGAGCAAGGGGGCTTGCTCAACCTGTACCGGCAGAGCCCGCGGCTCGGCTTGGCGTGCAATATCCAAGGCCTTATCGGCGCCAATATCCTTTCGTAAGCCCTGACCGAAAGCCTGCATTCGGTTCATCCAGGCATCCACTTTCGGGTGGCTACTGGCTAGCAGTCGGCCCGCTAAATCGCGGCGAAACCAAAGGCTGTGATAGGCGGAAAAGTCCCCAGCATTGGGAGTATCGCCAAACAGGAAATCCCCTGTTAGCAAAGTTTCCATATGATTTAGGTGCGCCGCCACTTGGCGCCGCATTGTTTTCGGGCTACCCGTCTTCACTTTCGATTTACTGCCCATTCTTACCCGGTCCACCAGCAGGCGCCCCAGACCCAGTAAGGACGATTCTTTCAAAACCCGGCGCAACAGGGTGAGATTCCCTGCCGTGACAATAGACGCCAGGAAAATCGACAGGTCCACTTCGCTAACAAAGTTTTGTACCTCTTGGCTGCAATTTTCCACGACCAACTCAGGCTTGTTTGCCAACCGGGCAATTTCGCGACTCAGCGTGCGGGTATCACAAAAAATGTCGGCGCCGATTTGAGCCACCGGAATTTTCCGATAACCACCCGCCAGCGGCGCGAGTTTAGGCCGCGGCGGCATTTCTGGCACCGTGACCGACTGCCACTCTAGGCCCGCATAGCCCAACATGGCCCGGGCCTTTTCGGAAAACGGCGAGAGTGTGTAATGGTGTAGAATCAGTTCCGACATAAAGGCATCCTATGCTACGCCAACAATGTGCCGGCAAGCCTCGTCCCCACGGGCGTGAAGGTCAAGCGCGCATTGCGTTCCCCTTGCATTGGAAACGCCATAATGGGCGAAACGCTTTGCTGCTGGTGCGTCATCCTCCTGTTGTACGCCGGGCTGCACCCTAGACGACCGGTCTAATTTACTGTTAGGATAACCGCCATGACCGCACACGTCGCCACGCCACAGCCTGACAAACATCGCGATACCCGCCAGCACCTGCTGGATACTGGCCGCGAGATTCTCGCTGCACGCGGTTTCAGTTCTGTGGGTTTGAGCGCCATTCTGCAAGCCGCCGGTGTACCGAAAGGGTCGTTCTACCATTACTTTCAGTCCAAAGAGCGGTTTGGCCAAGCCTTACTGGAAGATTACTTTACCCACTACCTGCAGGATCTGGATTACCGTTTTGCCGATGACGGCACTCCAGCCATCGGCAGGCTGATGCAGTATTGGCACGACTGGCAAGAAAACTACTGCGGCCCCACCGGCCTAGGTGATTGCCTAGTGGTCAAACTCAGCGCCGAAGTTGCCGACCTCTCTGAAGCCATGCGCCTCACTTTGCGTGATGGCACCGAGCAAATCATTTCACGCATTGCCGACTGCATCGACGCCGCCATTGCCGATGGCTCTCTACACCCGCAACCTGCTCATCAAACCGCAGGCAACCTTTATCAATTATGGCTGGGCGCCAGCCTGCTCACTAAGCTGCACCGCAATGCGCAGCCCATGAACCAGGCCATGACGCTGACCCAAAACCTGCTCGCTCGCTAACACACAAGCACAGAACGTCACAGGCCCGCGGTTTAGCGGGCTTTTTTACCGACCACCAATAGACGACCGGTCTAATTTAAATGCATCACCGACCAAGGATACCGCATCATGAACAACTTTGATTTCTACAACCCCACTCGTATCGCCTTTGGCGAAGGAAAAATTGCGGCTCTCGACACCCTGGTTCCCGCCAACGCCAACGTGCTGATTCTGTTTGGGGGCGAAAGCGCGCGCCGCACCGGCACCCTGACCGAAGTGGAAGCGGCGTTGGGCGATCGTCGCGTACAGCTCTTTGGTGGCATTGAACCCAACCCCAGTTTTGAAACCCTGATGGAAGCGGTGAGCGTGGTACAACGTGATGGCATCGATTATCTGCTGGCTGTGGGCGGAGGATCCGTAATCGACGGCACCAAGTTTGTCGCGGCGGCTTCGCTATTCGAGGGGGATGCGTGGAACATCCTGCTCAAGGGCGGCAGCAATATTCACCGCGCCCTACCCTTCGGCTCGGTACTGACCTTGCCCGCCACGGGATCGGAAATGAACAAGGGGGCCGTAGTAACGCGCAAGTCGCTGCACGCGAAGCTCCCTTTCCACAGTGAGCATGTGTTCCCGCAATTTTCCGTGTTGGATCCCACTAAAAGCTACACCCTGCCGCCCCGGCAAGTGGCCAACGGTGTGGTCGATGCCTTTGTTCATATTGTTGAGCAATACCTGACCTATCCAGCCGACGCTCCCGTGCAAGACCGGTTCGCGGAAGGCTTGCTGGAAACGCTGATTGAAATCGGCCCGCAGGCCTTAACGGAACCAGAACATTATCAGGTACGCGCTAACCTAATGTGGGTGGCCACCCTAGCGCTGAATGGCCTGATTGGCTCCGGCGTTCCTCAGGACTGGGCCACACATATGCTGGGGCATGAGCTCACGGCCCTGCATGGCCTGGATCATGCTCAAACCTTAGCCATAGTCCTTCCGACGATGCTGGCTGAGCGCAAGGAAGCAAAACGCGACAAACTTGTGCAGTACGCGCAGCGGGTCTGGGCTATCAGCGAAGGCAGTGATGAACAGAAGGCGGATTTGGCCATTGCAAAAACCCGTGATTTCTTTGAACGCCTAGGCGTGAAAACCCGGCTAGCGGACTATCAATTGGCTGCCGAGCACATTGAGCCGCTTATCGACAGCCTTGAAGCGCATGGCATGACGGCTCTGGGGGAACACAACGACGTCACCCCTGAGGTATGCCGCCGAGTACTGCACGCCAGCCTTTAACAAGGGCGCGAGCACTCCCTTTACAACACCATCATCCCGACCCGGGGTGATGGTGAAATCACAGAACGGAGATCAACCAATGAATATTCTGATGATTCTTACCTCCCACAACCAACTGGGCGATACCGGCCATAAAACCGGTTTTTGGCTGGAGGAGTTCGCCGCACCCTACTATGTTTTCAAAGATGCCGGCGCGCAGATTACCCTGGCTTCGCCCAAAGGCGGCCAGCCCCCTCTCGACCCAAACAGCGCCACAGCGGACGCACAAACCGCAGCCACGGACCGCTTCAACCAGGACAGCGAGGCTCAAGCCGCACTGGCCAACACTCGGCCTCTGGCGGAAATACACGCCGATGCATTTGATGCGGTGTTCTATCCTGGCGGGCACGGCCCGCTCTGGGACTTGGCAGAAGATGCCACCTCTATTGCCCTGGTTGAGTCGTTTAACGATGCGGGCAAACCTGTGGGCGCGGTCTGCCACGCACCGGCGATTTTCCGTCACACGCGCCACAACGGCCAACCACTGGTTAAAGGCCGTACCGTTACCGGCTTCACCAATGGTGAGGAAGAGGGCGTACAACTTACCCACGTGGTTCCTTTCTTGGTGGAAGACATGCTCAAAGCTAACGGTGGGCTCTACAAGAAAGGGGAGGACTGGGCCAGCCATGTAGTCACAGACGGTAATGTGGTGACCGGGCAGAACCCCGCCTCATCCGAAGCTGGAGCTAAAGCAATACTGGACCTTTTGGATCACCGCAGCCGCCATTAAATGCCTCTGCCCGGCCCCAGGAACTCACAAAAAATGAGCCTCACATGAGGCTCATTTTATCAAACCGCCAATTGGCGGCCGCGGTGGTCGGCAGGCGCGCTTTTAATCGCAGGAGGCATTGCCTCCCCGCCTTTATTACTCGTAACTAAGGTCTGTTGCCTTACCGCGAAACACCCGATAAATGAAGAACGTATAGCCAAGAATCATCGGCAATGTAATCACCGTCCCCCAGAACGTGAACAACAATGACTTCGTGGCCGAAGCCGATTCCCAAATCGACAACTTGCCCAGCACAATATCCGGAAATAAACTGTAGGCCAGCCCGATACTCGCCAACACGCACATCACGATCAGTGACAGAAACGCCAGCCAGCCATAACCGTTATCCAGAATCTGGCGGCTATTGAATACCCAAATCAGTCCAGCATAGGCCAGTGCTGAGGCAATCGGAATGGGCATCAGGCCGAGGGCATTGGGGAGGGTAAACCATTTGTCTGCAATGGTTGCACTGACCAGGGGCGTGGCAATGGAAATCAGTAACAGAAAGCCCCCCATGGGCAGCACCGCCAGCCGCCCCCAGCGCACCGCCTTGTTGAACAGCACGCCCTCGGTCTTAATCAGCAACCAGGAGGCACCCAACATAATGTAGAGAGCCGGTAACGCCAACGCGATAAGAACCGCAAACAAGGTGCCAGTGGCGTCACCGGAGAGGCCGGTAACGAAGGCCCCGAGCATCCAGCCCTGGCACACGGATGCGATCAGTGAACCCACCGCAAACAGCGCGTTCCATTTGCTCTTATGTTTGTCACCAGCCTTGACGCGGAAATCAAACGACACTCCCCGGAGAATCAGCCCCATCAACATCAGCGTCACAGGCAAGTAGAGAGACGTCAGCACCAACCCATGTGCTTGAGGAAAAGCAATTAGCAAAATACCAACCCCCAATACAATCCAGGTTTCGTTGGCATCCCAGAACGGACCAATGGCGGCCACCATCACATCTTTTTCTTCTTCACTGGCAAACGGCAATAGCAAGCCGATCCCCAAGTCATAGCCATCGAGCACCACATAAATCAGCAACGCCAAACCCATGGCGCCGGCAAAGAACAGCGGAAGCCAATACTCAAGATCCATCACACCTCTCCTTCTGCTTGTTCATCGTCGGCCTGTTCAGCTTTCATGGCTCGTTGTTGTGGCGTCAGAGACAAGGAGCGTGCCGGTTTGGTGGCCATGTAACGCAATGCCGCGATATAAGACACCAATAAAAAGACGTACAGCAACACATAACCGAGCAGCGTGCCCATGACCGTAGCGCTACTGTGATCCGCCACCACCTCGGAGGTACGCAGCAGACCACTGACTATCCACGGTTGGCGACCAATTTCAGTGACATACCAGCCCGCCAGGACCGCCACCCAGCCCGCAAATGTCATCACTGACAGCGCTCGCAATAACCATATTTGGGCGTCCCGGTTCTCATCGCGTCGCCGGAACAACCGCCAAGCGGCCCACCAACCGACCAACACCATCAGCACCCCCATACCAACCATGACCCGAAAAGCCCAGAACACCGGTGCCACCGGCGGATGATCGCCATCGAAATCGTTCAACCCTTTCAACTCTCCGTCCCATTCGTGGGTGAGGATCAGGCTGCCCAGACCAGGCACCTTGAGAGCCATATGGGTGGTACGCTCCTCCTCATCAGGAAACCCAAATAGTGTCAGTGGGACATTGCTCTCGGTCTCCCACACCCCTTCCATAGCAGCGATCTTGGCCGGCTGATGTTCCAGAGTATTCAAGCCGTGAAGGTCGCCAATCCAGACCTGCAATGGGGCCAACACGGCAGCCATAAGCGCGCCCGTGCGCATGACTTTCCAGGTCGCCGGGCCATCCACCTTACGCATGGCCCGCCAGGCACTAACCCCCATAATCAGGAACGCGGCGGTAAGGAGAGAGGCATTAAACATATGTGCAAGACGATAGGGGAACGAAGGATTAAATATTACCGTCCACCAGCTATCCACGTAAAAAACGCCGTCTTCCAAGCGGAACCCAGTGGGTGTCTGCATCCAGGAATTAAGGCTGAGGATCCAGAATGCGGAAAAACTGGTGCCAACAGCCACTAACGCACAGGACGTCAGGTGGAGGCGATTGGAAACGCGATTTTTACCGAACAGCATGATGCCGAGAAACGAGGCCTCAAGAAAAAACGCGGTCAGCACTTCGTACCCTAGCAATGGCCCGGCAATATTCCCCGCCTTTTCCATAAAACCCGGCCAGTTAGTGCCGAACTGGAAACTCATGGTGATACCGGACACCACACCCAACGCAAAGCTGAGGGCAAAAATCTTTACCCAGAAGAAATAGGCATATTCCCAAGCCTTGTCCCCGGAGATCGTGTAACGCAACCGAAAATAAAACAGCACCCAACAAAGGCCAATGGTGATAGTAGGAAACAGGATATGAAAACTGATATTGGCGGCAAACTGCAGCCGGGCCAACAGGAACGGATCAAATTCCACCGAAGCAACTCCTTCCCTTAGTCAGTGACGGAACCTAGTTAAGCAAACAGTAGCACAGGGGCCTTCAAGGTAAATGAGACAAAAGGTCCATGTCAGGCACCAAGCAAATGTAAAGGTAACAACAAGAACCAACAGCCGTTAACACTTTGTATACACCCGCAACATTTAGCAGCCTTGCCCACAACACGTTATGCACAGCATGAACTCAGTTTAGCCAACAAAATGCACTTCATGAAACTGGCAGTCCAGCCGGGTCATGCAAATAAGTTTACTTTCGGAGAGCACTCCATGAAAAAAAGAATGGGGCTGGTAGCCCTAGCCACCGCAGCCATGTTATCCCTGAGCGGCAACGCCATGGCGCTAACCAAGCGCACCTTCTGTGTCTTTGACCTCATCGGCGCCAATGGTGACACCTTCAATATCATGCGCGACTATAAAACCGCCGCCGTAGCGTGGGGCGTAGATGTTGAGCTGAAACCCTACACCGATGAAAAAATTGCTTCCGAAGACCTGAAAGCCGGGCAATGTGATGCTGCCGTTCTCACCGGCATCCGTGGTCGCCAGTTCAACCGATATACCGGCAGCATGGACTCTATCGGCGCTATTCCCAGCTACGACGCAATGAAAACCGTCATCGCTGTAATTGCCAGCAACAGCCCCAGCGTTAACAAACATTTGGTTTCCGGCCCCTATGAAGTGGGGGGCATTGTCCCGCTTGGTGCTGCTTTCTTGTTCCTCAAGGACCGGGAAATTGACACCGTGGAAGAGCTGGCGGGTAAATCCATCGCGGTACTAGAATACGACAGCGCCCAGGCCAGCATGGCCTCCCGCGTCGGCATGTCCCCGGTTATGTCGGATATCACCAATTTCTCCACTCGCTTCAACAATGGCTCTGTCGATATCTGCTTTGCCCCAGTGATGGGTTACTCCGCTCTTGAGCTTTATAAAGGCATGGCCCCCGATGGTGGCATTCAGGATTATGTGCTCGGCCAGCTAAGCGCCCAGGTTATCCTCAAGCATGAAAAATTCCCTGACGGCTTTGGCGAAAAATCCCGCGCCTATATGTTCGGTCAGTTTGACCGGGCCATGAAGCTAATCGATAACGCCAGCAACGAAATCGCTGAGCGTTGGTGGATTCGTATTCCCAAGGAAGGCAAGCTGCGCTACGACGAAATGATGCGCGACGCGCGGATTGAGCTGACCCAAAAAGGGGTTTATAGCAAAGAGATGATGTCCCTGCTGCTCAAGGTACGCTGCAAACAGGAGCCATCACGGGCGGAGTGTGTAAACCCACAAGAATAAGCCCTCCCTTCTCTCACACCGTCGCCATTTATTCTGGCGGCGGTGCGTTTTATTCTTTTCCCGTCTCGCCTTCAGCCCCACACAATAGCGGCTCCACGACGCGAAAAAGCAGGCTAGCGTATTATTTGAAGCATCGCGCATCACCGAGTGCCGGCACTTGGCTGGCTATTAATCTGATATCCAGTAATCCATAGCTCTAAACTCTACCGATATTCGCAATGCTGCCCCTTCAAATCATAAACACCTGAACGACCCGGTCTCCCGACCGTACAGACTCTGATACCCTGTGAGCAGTCACATTCACTGCCACCATTCAGGATATTGCATGCCAAGCGCGTTCGGCTTCCGTTTCGACAACACCTACCGTCGGCTGCCCGAGGCCCTGTTTTCAGATTGCCTCGCGCAACCGGTCAGCACACCCGCCTTTGTCTTGTTCAACGATAATCTAGCCCGAGAGCTGGGGCTGGATAGCGAAGCCCTGTCGACACACCCCGAATTTTTCAGTGGCAATGAATTACTGGCGGGCAGTGAACCCATCGCCCAGGCTTATGCGGGCCACCAGTTTGGCGGCCTGACCATGCTCGGCGATGGCCGCGCTGTCCTGCTGGGCGAGCAGATAGATGGCCACGGGCAACGCCATGACATCCAGCTTAAAGGCGCCGGCCGCACCCCTTTTTCCCGAGGGGGTGATGGCCGTGCAGCACTTGGCCCCATGTTGCGCGAATACATTGTCAGCGAAGCGCTCCACGCCCTGAATATTCCCACCACTCGCAGCCTGGCCGTCACCCGCACCGGCGACAGAGTGCACCGGGACACCCTGCTTCCCGGGGCCATCCTGACCCGGGTGGCGGCATCGCATATTCGTGTAGGCACCTTCCAGTACGCCGCCGGACAACAAGACCCTGCCTTGCTGGAAGCACTGGTGGATTACACCATCGCGCGCCATTACCCCTCCCTGGAAGGGGTAGAGAATAAAGCCTTGGCTCTGTTCGACGCCGTGATGGATCGGCAAATAGACTTGGTGGTCGACTGGATGCGGGTGGGTTTTATTCACGGTGTGCTCAACACCGACAACGTGACCCTGTCCGGCCAGAGTATCGATTTTGGCCCCTGTGCTTTTATGGAGGGTTTTGACCCCAACACAGTCTTCAGCTCCATCGACCGCCAGGGCCGCTATGCCTATGGCAACCAACCCAGCATCACCCAGTGGAACCTGGGCCGCTTTGCGGAAACGCTGCTCGGCCTGATGGACGACGACACAGACACCGCCATCGAAAAAGCCACCGCATTGCTAAAGTCATTTAGCCAGCGCTACGAAGAAAAGTGGCGCGCCATGATGAACAAGAAACTGGGATTATTCGGCAGCGAAGCTGAGGACGACTCGCTAATTGCCGATTTGCTCACCTGGATGCATGCGCAGAAAGCGGACTACACCAATTCTTTCCGTGACCTGATCCAGGACGGCCTGCCTGACGGCGAACAATACCAAGGCGAAGCGTTCCAGCAGTGGCACCAACGGTGGCGGGCGCGGCTGGCCCGCAACAGCAAACCACTGGCATCATCACTGTGCCTGATGCGTAACCACAATCCGGCGGTGATTCCACGCAACCACTTGGTGGAGGAAGCCCTCCAGGCGGCCAGCAACGATAACGATATGGCACCGACCCATGCCTTGCTGCAAGCACTAGCCAACCCCTATGCGGAGCAGGACAGGGATGACCGTTATCGGCAACCCGCCGCACCCGGCGAGCAGGTCCTACAGACTTTTTGTGGCACCTGAACGAGGCAGCGTCTTAACATCCTGTCGGATTACAGCTGAGCCTGATGCGACCCACATGAAGCGTGAAGCGTAATTCTTGTAGGTCGCCTTGGCCTGGAAGGCGTAATCCGACATTCAGCGTTCGATTAACACCATCAGCCCTGCATTTTGTCCTGAGTTTTCAACTCGAAATCGCTAGCATCGTGACGCTCAAGCAGTTGGCTGGATGGCTCGCCCCAGGCCCGGTTCACCATGCGACCACGCTTCACTGCCGGACGCTCGGCGATTTGCTTGGTCCAGCGCAGTACGTTGGTGTAAGTGTGAGCCTCGATAAATTCCGCCGCTTCATACACTTTGTTAGTCACCAGAGCGCCGTACCAGGGCCACACCGCCATATCCGCGATGGTGTATTCATCACCGGCCAGGTAGTCGTTATCCGCCAGACGACGGTCCAGTACATCCAGCTGACGCTTGATCTCCATGGTGTAGCGGTCGATGGGGTATTGGTACTTTTCCGGCGCGTAGGCATAGAAATGGCCGAAACCGCCCCCCAATAATGGCCCACTGCTCATCTGCCAGAACAGCCAGCTTAGGGTTTCGGTGCGGGCCGCCGGCTCCTTGGGCAAAAAGGCGCCAAACTTTTCCGCCAGATAAAGCAGGATACTGCCGGACTCAAACACCCTCTGGGGCGGATTGGCGCTATGATCCATCAGCGCGGGAATCTTGGAATTTGGATTCACGCCCACAAAGCCACTACCGAACTGATCACCCTCGGTAATCTTGATCATCCAAGCATCGTACTGCGCACCGGTATGCCCCTTTTCCAGTAACTCTTCCAGCATCACAGTGACTTTCACCCCGTTGGGAGTGGCTAGCGAATACAGCTGCAAAGGGTGCTCCCCGACCGGCAGAGCTTGGTCGTGGGTGGGGCCGGCAATAGGACGATTAATATTGGCGAATTTGCCGCCGCTTTCCTGATCCCATTTCCAAACCCGCGGCGGGGTGTAGGTATCGTCAGACATGTTGGCTCCTGAAGAAAATGAATACGGCCACTATGGCCAGCAGCGTGCAGGTGAACAAGGGCACTCATGCGATCCATTTTTTCAGCTGAATGAATCAATCCGTTTGCTGGGCCTGAATTTGCTCTTGCTGCGCTTTTTCAGCAGCTTGCGCAAATCACTATAATCCACCGATGTGGGCCGGGGCCCATTGGCATAATCCCAGCCACTAGCCCCAGGGTGCGGGGCCAGCAACAGGTCGCAAGGCAACGCCGCCACCATAGCTCGCACGCTCAGCATTCTGGTTCTCCCTGAAAAATTTTCGATGCGCCTGGCCCGCTTTGCTTCGCTAATCCTTCACGCTTGCTGCCCAAGCCATACCATCAGCCCCTGGCTGTTGAGATTAATATCAAACCCCAACGCATCTTGCAGGGCTTCATCCGATAGCGACACACCATGGTCACGGGCTTTGTCGAATATATAAGCCTGCATGGCCGACTCCAGCCGTTGCAATAAAGTCGCTTCACCCCCTGGTGCGGCTTTTTTTGCCAACATCACGTAATCGTCCACCATCGCCAGCAGGCGCTCTGCTGGCGCCTGCGGCTCGTCCATGGCGCCATAATGGGTGAGGAACATGCGCTTGGGATTCAATGCCAGTAATTTACGAATCGACGCTTTCAATGCCTCCGGATCGAATTGCACCGGGGTGGTGGTGGGCAAAATGAAGGGACCTTTTTCGGTCGTCAGCGGCGGGTAAGACAAACCAAAGGTATCACCGGTAAAAATACCGCAAGAAAGCGAATCAAAAACACAGAAATGATGACGGGCATGACCCGGGGTATCGTAAAAATCCAGGCGCCGATCGCCGACCAGAACATGGTCACCTTCGTTCATCTCGCGCACCCGGTCCGCCTGTACCGGGATGACATCGCCATAGGTTTTGGCAAAGGCGCCTTCACCGTATACCGCGGTGGCCCCCGCTTTCAGTTTGGAAGGGTCGATCATGTGCCGGGCGCCGCGGGGATGAATCAACAAGGTGGCGACCGGCAACGCCTGCATCAACCCTCCCACGCCACCGGCATGGTCGAGATGCACATGGGTGGGGATCACAAACTTGACCTGTTCACGCTCGATCCCCCGCTGCTCCAGCAGGGCGAGAATAATCGGCACGGTATTATCCGTACCCGTCTCGATGATCGCGTACTCATCACCGCCCTGCAGCAGATAACAGGCCGCTAACCCCTCACGCATCAAGCCGGTATCAATACGGGTAATATGCTGGCCGAGGTCGGCATAAGGCTGGAAGGGCATGATGAAGCAGCTCCTGGCAAAACAATGGCAGCCCTGACTATAGAGGAATTGGCAAGCCTCTTGCACCGACCCTGGTCGCAATCACCCAGAGTAGCTCCGCTATACTCCTTCCAGCGCCTCCCCCGTTAGACGGGATGCCAACTCACTCGCCACAAACCGTGAGCGGGCTGACAGCGGCCATTGCGCGCGATAAATCAGCCACAATGAATCCACCACACCAGGCCCCATTTCCACCACCCGAATCGCCTCAGGCCGGGCAAAGGCTTCGCGGGCATAGCGGGGAATGACCGTGAAGCCAAAACCCCGCGCCACCGGCTCCAGAATCAGGCCAACCTGATTCACAAATCCCTTGCAGGCAATACTGCGGATGCCACGGTTTCCCGGAAGGACCCGGCTCAGCAGCCGTGATGCCATCGCCTGGCCATCCGGGTGATCAATAAACCCCAGCTTCTCAAGATCCTCCCAGCAGGCCACCGTGCCCTCGGCCGGGATCACCAGATCCAGAGGCTCTTGCGCAAAATGACGTGCATCCAGCCGCGGATCGTCAGGCTTGATGGTCACTAGCCCTAACTCAAAGTCATTATTTCCCACCGCTTCAAGAACATCCTGATCCGGCGCGAAGCGATGGCGCACCGAGAAACCGGGATGCGCCGCCTGCAAATCCAGCAGCAAAGGATACAGAGACAAACCAATACTGCCGGGGCTGATCAGGCTGATTTCACCCTGCCGATCATCCTCCCCGGCCAAGCGCAAATTTAGCCGCTTTTCTGCCTGCTCCAGGTCTGCGCAATACACCAGCAGTGCCTGACCTGCCGGCGTCAGCTCAATCTGGCGAGGCCTGCGAATCAACAGTGGCCCCAGCGTCTCTTCAAGATGCCGAATATGCTGGCTGACCGCCGCCTGCGTCAGCCCCAGCTGGTCTGCCGTGCGGGTGAAGCTTCCCCGCTCCGCCAGCACCACAAAAGAACGCAACCATTGCGGACTTAGCATAAGAAAACCTTATCAAGGTAATAAGTGAAACTCTGTTTAACTTATACCATGCTATCCTTACGCTTACCTCATGCCGTGACGGTAACCGGCCACCCACCATGAGGACGACACCATGAACCAGACCTATCCCCGTAATTTTTCCCACATCGGTTTATCTGTAACCGACCTGGATGCAGCCGTGCGTTTTTACACCGAGGTGCTTGGCTGGTATCTGATCATGCCGCCCACCACCATTACCGAAGACGACAGCGCCATCGGCCAGATGTGTACCGACGTGTTCGGTAAAGGCTGGTCATCATTGCGCATTGCCCACCTTTCCACGGGTGACCGTATCGGTGTGGAAATTTTTGAATTCAACAATGCAGAGAAACCGGAAAACAATTTCGAATACTGGAAAACCGGCGTATTTCATTTCTGCGTTCAAGATCCGGATGTAGAAGGCCTGGCAGAAAGGATTGTGGCCGCCGGGGGCAAACAGCGGATGCAGGTGCGTGAATACTTCCCTGGCGAGAAGCCCTACCGCATGGTGTACATGGAGGACCCATTCGGAAACATTCTGGAGATCTACAGCCACAGTTACGAGCTGACGTACTCGGCGGGCGCGTATAATTAAACGCCACGGCGCCTGTTCTCAAACACGGTTATTGCAGCTGCGATAGTGCCAGAGGCGCCGGGGCTCAAACGCCCCTTGCCACAGCGCCGTTGCTTGCCATACATAACTTCGCGTGCCCTATCCCTTGGCCAGCTGCAGCAAATCGCGGGCGTAAGCATTGATATCAAATGGCGTTTCGTCTTCCATGGTTGCGGCTACATGAACGGCCAGCACATCAGCCATTTTTTCCAGTGCTTCATCATGGTTTAGCCCATTTTTCGTCAACGCCATCATCACCATACCGGCCTCACGGGGGTGGCCGTCAGCGATTTGATTCTCCACCGCTTCAACCATTGCCTTCTGGGCAAAGTCGTCTTCCGCCTGTTCCATTTCGTTCATAATAACGCTCTTTATCGTGGTGATTTTAATGCCCGACACGGAGGCAGCGCAGCCAAGCCCGCGGCGAAAGCCGACAGCATAGCAATTCCATCCAGCCTCGGGGAAACGTCTGCCCTACTCTTTTCTGATTCTCACAATGTGACACCGTCCACATCTATATAGCCTGTTTACTTTTTCCATTGACAGCCATAAGGCGGGAGATGCAACACTCTTCCGGTGCAACTCGCCTAACCAGGCTGTGCATAATGTTTACCGTGTGCGAGCAGGGACGCTTCGCAATCACACCGAAAACCACTCTGACGTACCAGCCATATGGAAGACTATGGCAATACCGTCAAGCTGCATGCGTTCTTTCCCTCCTGCTGAGCCACCGGTGAAAACCCCATTCAACAACATTCATGGAGGAAACATGCTGGCGAAACTCTCTTTATCAAAAATCCACTGTATCGATGAGGCCGACAGCTTCGGCAAGGCAGAACCCTACCTGTGGCCTTTTTATTTCAAGATTGATGGCCAGACCCTTACCTTCCTTGCCCGTGATGCGGGAAAGGAAGCCGTAAAGGATCGGGTAATACCCCTGTTACGCGGCAATGACAATGTCATCGAAAGTCTTACCGACAGCTTGATTGATAACCTGATCAACCAAGCCCCCAATTCTCTCAACTGGTTTCATGCCCCAGGTGGTGCACACGGTAACCTGGGCGGCAACATGGATGCCGGTGATACCCGGGAGGTGCCTGCTGATTTAGGCCAATGGCAGTGCGAACTGGAAGGGCTGGTACTGCTGGGACAAAACGCGCTTACCCCTGGTGCGGCAAGAGTCGGTGTGGTCGCAGTCCTGCTTGAAGAAGACATGATTCCCGACGATAAAATCCCCGGTGCCTACAACAGCTTTCGCGACAAGGTGGCTGAAACCATCAGCGAGCAAGCCCTCAACGAACTGGCGACCGGGCTGGCCGATGCGCTGGCCGACCTCATCCCCAACCTGGACCGAGCGCCTGCGGCTGGCAGTGGAGGTAGCGGTAGCGGTGACTCCGCCAGTGGGCTGGTGGACGATATCAAGGACGCCCTGGATGACCAGGTGCCTGGCTACATCAACCGTGACGACGTGATCGGTGGCATTATTCAGAACTGGACCGCCGACGAGCTGGTTCAGGCCGACTACTCCGGCACCACTCTGCTGGAGCCGCCCATGTCCGAAGACGGCAAATACCGGATCACGCTTGAGGCGGAAGCCTGGGCCGATCTGAGTGCCCCGGCCGTCACCACCTGGACACAAGCATCACGGCCGCCGCTTGCAGCGGCACGTGATTCCGAAGGGGCCAACAGCCTGGCCGTTTTCCGCTGGCGCAATATGAACGATTTGTTTGCCGGCATTAGCGGCTTCGGTTCTATTTTTGGATTGAACTTCCCCCCCGGCCTCTGGCAAGCCATTGGTGATCTGGGGGACCTGTCAGGCGGCTCTCTCGGCGACCGCAAACCCGTATTGTGGACCTGGAACGTTGATCACACCGAACACGCTTGCATCGAAATGCAACAAGGGGACAGACGCTGGCTGGTTGAACTTTGGCGCCCCTACGGACGGGCATGGCGACGCTCTGACGGCATTGCCCAACTGACACGACAGAACGCCCCCAGCGGCCCCGCCTGCGCCTGGACCTGGAGCCACGACAAAACCCAGCACGTTGCCTTTCGCTCCGATAATGCGCTTACCGAACTCTGGTTCCTGCGAGGGAATGGATGGCGGCACGGCAGCAGCCTCACCTCTGCCACCCAAGGCACTGGCCCCAAGGCCAAGGCGCCCGCACCATTCACCCTTTCGCAAAGCCAGCATCTGCTATACATCGGCGGCAACGACGAGGTCTTCGAAGCATGGTTCAAGCAGGGCTGGGGCTGGAAAGTCCGCAACTTGTCTGAGGACCACGGCGTAGTCAGTAACGCCAAGGACCTGGCCGCCACAGCCGAACCCGGCAAACCGGGCATCCTGATCGTCCGTGACAATCAGGGCAGGCTTCACGACTACACACTGAATAGTCCGGGGGGCAGCTGGAGCGCCGGCACTCTCTCGCAAACAGTGTCGGGCGCAGCCGAAGGGGCTCCATCCGTTACCTATGGTCGCCGACATCGATCCACTCGCACTATGCCTTGGGTCGCCTTCCGTCATGGTGACAGCAAGATCCAGCTGGTGACACAACTCGGTAACAGTTGGGATATTCACAACACCCCCTCCCATCCTGCCGCTGAAAGCGATCCAGTGATTGCCAGCTGGGACGACAAGATATTCACCCTCTTCGCCGTCCAGGGTCATGGCAGAACAGGCAGCCTGATTTTGCAAGGCAACAACAGCGATTTCATTGGCGGAAAAAGCTGAATGACGCCCGCCCTGACAAGGGCGGGCTTTTCTTCCTTTCCAAAATAGGGCCGGTGCTCGAAGCGCCGCGCAGAAAACCGCGTAGTCGAGCCTTCTACATAGCTCTCTGGAACCTCTGCACGCCCACGCTATTGAGTGAAGCGATACTCCCATCGTGAAGGAGCCAGTAACCCACCGGCGCTATTCGTGATGCAAGCATCACTTCCCACAAAACTCAACGATGTTAAGTGCTTTCATAAATGGCCAGTCTTTCACTTCAACCGGTGTTTTCACACTAATCCACGATGAACCTAAAATAATGGGCAAAAAATGTGATAATCACCGGGACGAGCACAGAAACAATCACACCCAGACCGGCGAGGGCCCATGACCACATTATTGCTGAATTTGCGCCAAGTACCGGACGATGAAGCCGAGGAAGTGCGCGCCCTGCTAAACGAGCAGCAGATCCTGTTCTACGAAACCACACCCAGTTTGTGGGGGATTTCCTCCGGTGGTATCTGGCTCACGAACCCGCTGGATCGCGAACGCGCCAAGGCCTTGATGGAGGGCTATCAGGCGGAACGCACCCGCCAACAACGTGAGCAGTTCGAGCAGGCCCAACGCGACGGCATTGCGCCCACCCTGGGCCGCCGTCTGCTTGAGCAGCCAGGGCGCGCGCTTGGCGTGCTAATCGCGGTGACCATCTTGTTGCTGGTCACACTGGTACCTTTCCTTACGCTAACGGAATAACGAAGACTCAGGCTCTACTCAAACGGAAAAGTAATCTTCCATCCACAGAAACAGCGTCTCTGCACTCACCTCGGCTAGCCCCATACGCTGAAAGTCATCCCCCGCCTCTGCATCCATATTGGCGAACTGATAAAGCAATACGCCAAGCTGTTCATCATGCAGAATCAGCAAAATTCGGCCACGGGTCTGCAGGCAATCAATGGTCATGGCATCCGCCGGAATCCCCACATCACGCATGCCTCGGCGCACACCGATCACCGGATTAATGTGCTCATAGGTTTGTTGGATACGGGTATGAGCCGCGGTGACCATATCGGATAACGCTTCCAGTGATTGTTCTGACATCATCGCCTCCAGGAAAAGTAAGCGCGCACAGTAGCAAAAAGGATAACGCACTCCATTAAGGATGCATCTGCCGTTTGCTAGGCAAAGGAGTCGCAAGAGCCTGAACCTCAAATTTTCCTGAAAAAAAGAAACCCATAAACTCAATACGCAAAAGAAAGATAAAAAATACACGATCTTGCTTGGGCCAGCCCCCTCTGAGACCGATGGAAACGCTATAGCAGCTTTTCCAACAAGGCATCAATTTCTCTTTTTAGTTCTTTATCTTCAATCTTGTTAGCGCTCACTTTTGCATCCTGCAAGTGCTTAATTGCCATACTTTCTTGACCTAATTCCATTTGCAATCTGGCCATGGAATAGGCAATTGATGAGAGATAATCCTTGGCATTCATATGCCGGGCTTTATCTAACGCTTTTCCGTACAGCGCCAGAGCAGCGTCCAGGTCCTCCGTGAAGTCCGCCAATGTCTCCCATTGCTCCGGGTGGTCTTTGTCGGTTTTTTCGTTTTCGCTACAAACCGTCTTTAGCTGGCCATAGAGTGTATCGAACTCATCTCTATTACCTTTTCTGTCCGCTTCCATCAGCTTCTCTGCCAAACCATAAACGGACTTGTGTATCTTGGTACTAATCATTGTTGCTCCACCACAGATCAATGAACACGGTCTCGCCCGCTCGCTGCCAAGCAGGCTGTTGAAAAACACTCATACTCAATCTCTCAGACTGGCTCGCAATCCATGCCCCATTTAGGACAGAGAAAGCGCGATGTAGGAGACCTCCTCTCAAGGGGGGGGGCGGCGAGATATGACCATCCAAAGGAGCGCAATAACGAGCGCAGGAATGCCAGAAAGATCCAGAGGCGAGACCAAGGGATGATCTTCTGAGCTTTACTACCAGCAAAAGAAACCCGCTTCTGCGTGGCGACCAACATGTAGTGACCAAGTGACCAAGTGACCTTGTACCGTGGTCCGGATTTTTCATGCGGCAGGATTTTCTCGCGCCCCCGGCGCTTGATATCCGTTAGTGCTCTGCGAAGTATGCGGAGGGGACAGGCCTTTATTTTATGATATTACTGTCCATCGAATAATGCAGATGAACACAATCCCCGACCTCTTTCAGCTAATAATCACCACCGCTATAAGCCGCAACAATAGCCTCCTTTTTGTTTTACATTGCTCCGCTTAATGAGCAAACCCATAAGAAAGTCTATGAATCTCTCCTCATCCTCTTCGACCGTTCCAACACCATCACACGTGCAGGTTTCCTGTGCGAAAAAATGACGAGAACGCTTTATGCTATCGTTAACGGCTACATCGAAGAAAAAAAGAATACCCTTGGCATTAACACCCCAGAAAACAATTGATGACTATCTCATTATAAAAGATGAAAGAGCAGGGACGGCCCTTGTCGCAGGACAGCCAGGCCATGATCAACCTGGCCCCGGCGATCCTTCGCTGGCCTGCAATCCGCCCTCTGGCAAACGGTCTGCCCCCCAGCTACGCTGCAGATAACCGCTAACTTCATCCAATTGCTGCTGGCTGACTTCGGCCAATTCGCCCTGCTCCAGCGGATCAAAATGGAAGATATACAACCGCGAAGCGAACTGCTCAAACGGCAGTGACGCCTCACCAAAGCGCTCCCCGTGGCCGGCAGTACTGACCACCACGCCATCTCCCCAATCCTGACCGCTGTCGTTGTTGGGGTTATAGAAATACACGCGCATGGCATCCTCCGGGTCGAGTACTACCCGCAGAATACTAATGGCATGCCAGCCAACAAATCGCGCGGCGCTGTCGGTGACGGCAATCCCCCCAGGCTGAGGATGTATCAACGGCTGATTACCGTTGTAGTAGGGGTGGTAAGCCGCATAGAAATGACGCAAAAAATCGTCCAGCTCCCACAGCTTGCCGGTTTTCACATCCACGTTGATGCGAAAACCGCGACCGGACCACCAGCCATGGAACTCCGGGTTCACCCAACGGTGAGGGTCACCGTCACGACCAATACAACGACGCCCCATCTCTGCGTAAATCCTGTCCAAGTGGGGCACCACCAGCAGAGACACCGGATCCAGGTCCATGGGCAAGCTGCTGGCTACACCCCCGACGCTTTCGCTGGAAGAAATCGGCTGGCCCTCGAAATGCATGACGATTTCATCATCGCGGGCAGCCCAAGTCACCATTTGCAGCAGATAATCCGGATCGTTGTACGCCCACATGGACAAAGCACGAGCAGACTGGCAGGTGGGATTATTGCCCTGCCCCACCCCCAGAGGCTGCCCCAACATGCACAGCACGCCTTCGATCAAGTGTGCCTGCGGCGTCGCTTGGCCCCCGAACGCCAAAGCCAGGCGCTGGCAGGACCAGTCCGACAAAACCAACCCCAGTTGCCGCCACAGGGCTGGCGCCACTGGCGCCTGGTAGAGGATGCCCCGCTCCAGCACCAGTGCCAAACCATAGATAGCCTGGGCGGTTTGCGGATGCACCGCCGCCTCAATCAACGCCTGCACCAGCTGCCGGTAACACAGCAGGCAATCACGACCCGTGGAGGACAACCCCATGGCCTCAGCCACCAAGTGGTCACCTTTATCCAGCAAATGGCGCAGCAACACCGGGTGATACGGCGATACCAAGCCAGTGTCGTGCATGGCCCGAGCAAACCCGGTGGCCTCGCCCTGCAAAGCCGTGCTATCCATGCTGGCCAACCGCTCCCGATAAATCTCCACACCTGGATCTTCTCGACAGGCGCGGGTCGGGCCGAACAGGCTGCTCACCAAACGGTCCGCCCCTTGCCCGCTACTGCCCAGATCAATATCCGGATTGATTTGGCAAATGGCGATCTGCGTGACCATTTGCTTGACGGGTTCGGTTTGGATGGGGCGCTGATTGAGAATCCGCCAGATCTCTTCAATCAGCTTGTCAACGATATGCTCGTAGCCAATACGTTCGGCCAAATGCTGCAACAGATTCTGCGGCAGCGCCGCCAAACGCCCCTGGGTTTCACGCTGAGCCTCGGACGGCGGCGAAAACAGCATGGCCAGATTGAGGGCCAGCACTTGGGTGAGAAAATGGTGGGCCTGCTCGGCGGAAATCAGGTTGTGACGGTAATCACCACAGGCCACCGCCAACATGCGCAGCTCGCTCAGAGCCTCTATCACCACCAGCTCAGCCTGCGCACTTTGCAGAGACTGAGTAGTGAAGCCGGGAACCAGAATGTGTGGCTCTGACCAATCCGTCCCGGCGAACACTCCGGCCGCTTCCAGCGTTTCAATGCGTTCGCCAAGAGCCGCACACCCCCCCTCCTGCATCATTACCCGTCGGGCCGTATCCAGTACCCGTGGCACCTTGGCTGGCCGGGTAAAGGAGGGAGCTTCTGCCAGTTGGGTGATGGCCTCATCCAGCCGGCCGAGTAACAGAGACAGATTGTTAGACTTTGGCGTCTCTGAATGAGTCGTAGACACAGGGCAGTTCCTTAATGAATCCGTAGAGGCCCGGCGGGCCCCATGGTGACAGCGTATTCACACATAAAAATCCAGCTCTTCCTGCCGCTTCAACAACCGGTGCATCTCTTTCGGATCGTCACCCTTGAAGTAAATCAGCCCCCAATGGGTACCAAAAGCGGTACGTTTGGTGACCACCTCTTCCATGGGGGCTGTCAGCTCATGGGACTCGAAGTAGGGATGATCTTCGGTCTCTTCCGGAATTTCCAACTGACTGACCACTCGTCTCCGCGGGTACACCCCGAAACAACCGGCATGCCCATTGGCGTCCACCACCTCTTTCGGGAAGTAAGCCTTCACTTCCTCTGGGGTGGCCTTGGGGTCGAACACCAGCATCGAGGCCTGATAGGCATTGAAACCCTCATAGACTCGTTCCAGCAACTCGAACACCTTGAAGCCCGGTGGACGATAAGCCACTTCACCAAAGTACATCTCGCCATCGCTGGTGACAAAGTACTCCGGATGAATCATGCCAAACTCGATATCAAAGGTCTTGATCAGTTTCTCGATCTGCTGGGTAATTTGCGGTCGATACCTCTCCAGATCCGGCGACGCGGGGACATATACTGAGTACCCCAGAGTCACATACTCGGACAGGTTAAGAAAACAAATTTTGCCATCGTGGATCCACGCTTCCACGGCAAACTCCCAACCGTCCAGATGCGACTCCATCAACGACGGGAACTCTTCATCGGGAATACCATCCACATCATCCGGGGTACGAATCACTCGGTGGCCAAGACAACCGGCCTTATCAAAGGCCTTTAAGTGGATCGGGTCATTAGGGTCGCCATCCAGCTTGAGCAAGGTCTGGTTAACCCGCTTTAGAAACCGGATCACATCCTCCCGGTCATGGGCTTCCTCAAAGATACCTACCCGGATACCGCCAAGCTGTGCACGACGCTTCATCAGGGATTTATCCCGCATCAGCATGGCCTGGCCCAACAAACGGGGGTTATCCAGCAGCACCGAATTAATCGCGCCAGCCCACTCCACTGTTTCTTCATACAGCGGTACCGACACATCCACACCCATGTCTTTCAGGGTCTGAGCAATCTCCATGGAGCGATCATTCAAGCGTTCGAAATTCCAAGGCACGTAGGGGATATCATGCTCTTGGCAATAGGTTTCTGCCCAGTCCGGAGCGACCACAACATAACGACGATCAAACTTCTCCGCCGCCTCGACCGCGTTCAAACTCCATCCTAGTAAGGCAATATAGCCTTTGTTGGGATCTTTTTTCATTGAGCGCCTCCTGTCGAAAAATTGGCATTGGTCCCTCACCCTACACGCATCACCCTCTTTCACAACCGCTAAGCCGCTGATTTTGTCAGATAATAGCGGGCAACAAGGGCTTCATTGAAAGGCCATTCGGGGTGGTAAAATGTGATATCACACGGAGACAAACAACCCCGCAGGCACAGCCATGGTGGCGGTTTCGGATGAAAATCGGCAGCAGTAAAACCGCACAAAAGAGAAGGGGGCAGAATCGGGCATCCTTAAATGTAATCGAAAAATTAAAAAAAGGAAAAACTTTTTGGTACGGGTGAATTCATACTCCTGACCTGCAGTATTAATTTATACAATCATGTCCAGAAAAACCAACATCCCAATCACCAAACCGACAGCTCGCCTTAAACACCGGGAATACAATCACTGATAGAATACTGCTGATGCCCCCTTTACTGGCCACCCTTGAGTTCAAACTCATAGCCAACGATGAACTTTTCCGAGTCGTGCCTTTCCCGATCAATATTATGTTTATTCCAAAGTTGAAGGTCCGTTAACCGGCCCCCAACATCTGGACACTCGAGGCTTATCGTGGCTTTTTTAAAGTCGCCCAGCGCACGGCCAACCAAGTAGATTTCGAAGATAAGAAATATGAGTCCCGCCAGGAAAGGCATATTCATTGGTGTAGATCAGTGAGTAGAACCAGGTTGTGTGGAAAAAACGGGTTTAGAAATTATATTTAACGCTTAGCATAGCCGCCAAAGTTCAGCCTGCTACTTACCGTTAGTGTTCGGTAGTGCTCTTCATCCAACGCTATGTATTTGTAAAATACCTTACCCTCACAAGAACACTCATCAATATTTTCTTTACCGATAAATTTTTTCCTTTAAGACAAAACCTTTCCGTTTTCAGTAGACCACTACACAGTGCGTTAACGCTATCGGTCGTGACGTTCGTATACGCACACGCGTCCAGTAACAATGTGACTATGCGCACAGGCCTGTGGCCTCCCATAGAGCGTTGCTGGTGGCTCACAACGTCACTGCAGAAGCAATGACACCTCGTGCACCCAGCACCGCGCAGCAAAAAACGGAGGAACAATCAGGCTATTGGAGGGCGGGAAGGGTTATGGAGCGCAATGCCCTTCCCCGCAGAGGGCGGCGCCAGACGCAATGACTTACCATCGGGTGGGGCCCTAACACCCTGACACTGGCAGCAATGATTACCGCCCTGATCCAGCACAGCGGCGCGGCCAAATCCTGCTGAATCGGTTCCATAGACACCCGATCATCATGCTCATAATCCACAGCACCCCGCCCCAGTACATGGGTACTGATAATAAAAAACCATGCGTAGGCCAGTGCTTTCATGGAATGCCCGTCAACCAGAAAGGCGTCGCAATCTCGCGATACCCATAGGCCGACGCCAAGGCAGCTCCTTGGCTGTGGCTGAACAGTCAGGCCATGCCGTTTTCCCGGTTAAGGCCGTATAGTAGCCACGCATAAAAGCGATCTGAGAGGAATAACCATGAGCCACAACCTTAACCAGATGAAAGACGATGTACTGGCCCACCCACTGCATCAGGCTTGCGAGCTGGAACTGATTAGCGCCGCCGACGGTCGCAGCGAAGTGCGCTTTCCGGTGAATGATTTCACCACTAACCCCCAGGGGGCGCTGCATGGTGGCATCGTTTACGCCTTGATGGATGTGGCCTGTTTCTTTGCCGTCATCTCCAAACTGCCACCCGAGCAGCACGCGGTAACCATCGAAACCCATAGCAGCGTACTGCGTGCCGCCAGCAAAGGTGAGCGAGTTATCATCCGCGCCCACGTTGACCGGCTGGGTCGGACACTGGCGGCCATGCGTGCGGAGGCCTACGCGGTCAATGCTGAGCAACAGGAACGGCTGATCGCCACCGGCTCGGTGACCAAGGCCATTATCCAGATAGCATAGTTCTTTCTCGCCCCTTCCATGACGCTTTCACCCTTGTTTTTAGCGATTACTTAAACCCGGCAGACAAACGGCAAAACGGACCGCATGACCGGCCCTCTCTAGCCTGCAGCGTCAATTGTCAGCTCTCATAGCGGCGCGTATTGTAAATACTGATACTCCGGTCCAACCCTTTGTCCGCAAAGGGTTGGGGCAATGTTGTTGGACGCATACAGCCGCGGGCAGGACGCCAGCGTAGTAGCACGCCGTGAATGAGGGATTCATCATGTATCAAGTCATGGTCGTGGACGATGAGGAGTACATCCTCAAAGCCTTGAAACGCACAATCAACACCTACACCGACTGGGATGTGGAAACCTATCAGGACCCGCACGAAGCCCTGCGCCGAGCGCGAACCACAGTATTCGATGCAGTGATCACCGACTATATGATGCCGGAACTGAACGGCTTGGAGCTTCTTCAGGAGCTGCGCGAGCTGCAACCGGATACTATTCGCATTGTGCTCACCGGCGTGATCGATATCGAGACGGTCATGTCAGCCATCAACAAGGCCGGTGCATTCCGTTTTATTCCCAAACCCTGGGATGACGACCAGCTTCTCGACAATATCCGCGAAGGGTTGAAATTCCGTGACATTCTTCTGGAAAACCGCATTCTCGCGGAAACCGTTCGGGAACAAAAAGCCACCTTGCGCAGCATGGGTTACGAGGGCTAATGCCTTTAGTTCTTCAAATAACATACAACGGCGCGTCGCATGAACAGCTTGCTGGATAACACGGAGATTGGATTTGGCATGGAAGCTCAGGGTTTATTCTTGGTGTCCTCTACAGTCATACTACTGATCATTATTTTCTTTTTGTATAAAACCTACCGCACCTCCATCAACGTGGAAGCCAAACTGGCTGAATTCTCATCGCTGACGGATAATCCTTTTGGCCGCAAGATGCATCTGATCGAGGTAAATGCCGACGAATACAAACTCAATAAGACCATGCTCGGCCCGCTGGCGCGCATTATCGACGAATACTGTGTGCTGACGACCGACCGCCACGGCACGATCACTTTTGCCAACGGCAAGTTTCTCGCCCTGAGTGGCTACTCCTTTTCACAATTAATCAGTCAAAACGAGGGATTCAACCACCCAGACGACGATTCACTGCCGGTTATGCAGTGCAACCAAGCGCTATCTGGAGTGTGGAACGGTGAGGTCTGCAACCGCCACGCAGATGGCAGCCGCTACTGGATGAACATGTTCCTTTTCCCGCTTTCCTATATTTCCGATGAAGACAACGGCTACATTTATTTCGGCACCGATATTACCGACATCAAGGCTGAAAACAATCAGCTGATGCAAGAAGTGAAGGACAAGAATCAGAAGTTGGATCAGGTGGAATCACTGCTGCTGCATTCAGAGAAAATGGCCTCACTCGGAACAATTTCTGCCGGCATTGCCCACGAGATCAACAACCCCATTGCCTATGTTTCTTCCAATTTAAATCGCAGCCGGGATTACCTCAACTCCATGGCAAGCGTTATTCAAGGGCTTAAAAAACGCATCAGCGAAGACAAATTCCAGCAATTTCTGGATACTGAAGAAAGTCTAAAGGTAAACACAAAAAAGCTGGACTTCATGATGGAGGATTACCCCGCTCTCCTAGATGAAACCGATGAGGGAATTGAGCGAATTAAAAAAATTATCCTCGACTTGAAACACTTCTCTCATAACCAGCCAGAAGCTTTCTCCCCCACCGATATTGCCTCCTGTTTGGCCATTTCACTAAACTTGGCCAAACATGAACTAAAAAACCGGATTACGGTTACGCACACCCTGCCCGATTCCCTCCCCCCGATTATCGGCTCAGCCAGCCAACTGTCGCAGGTGTTTATGAATCTGTTCGTTAACGCAGCCCAGGCCATCGAAGACAAAGGAAAAATTGCCATTGCGGCCCAGTGCGATGAACGATGGTGCACCCTGACCATTGCCGACGACGGGCCGGGCATTGCGAATGAATCCTTGCAGCAAATATTCGAACCCTTCTTCACCACCAAACCCATCGGCCAGGGCACCGGGCTTGGGCTGTCCATTTCCCACGACATCATTCAGCATCACGGCGGTACCATGACCGTAACAAGCCAACCCGGTGAAGGAACTATTTTTACCATCCGGTTGCCGTTAAAACAGACTGACCGGGCCGATGCTGCCTGATTTCGTCTACACCCTCACCACGCCGGCCGGGGTGCAGCAACGCATCCCCATTTCTCTGGTTGAACAGCTTGGTGCTGTGGCCATCCCAGACACGTTTACGCCTCCGGGCTGGGCCGCATTGAGCTACCACCAATGCAGCCACTGCCCATTGGACCCCCGCGAACATCGCTACTGCCCCATCGCCCTCAATCTGGCCTACCTGTTACCGAATTCCGCATTGGGGGATTCATTCCAAGCGGTGAATCTGGACGTGGAAACGCCACAACGACGCTACCAACAAGACACTACTTTGCAGCGGGCGCTCAGTTCCCTGTTCGGCCTGATCTGCGCGCTGAGCGATTGCCCGCACACGCGCTTTCTGCGGCCCATGGCCCACTTTCATCTTCCATTGAGTAGCGATACAGAAACGCTGGTGCGCAGCGCCAGCCTGTATCTGTTGCACCGCTATATTCGTAACCGCCAGCAACCTGATCAGGCGGTCTCTCTGGATGGACTGAACGCCCATTACCGCGCACTCAATGAACTGAATCGCTGCTTTACCGGCAGGCTACGCCAACTTGGGGAATCCGACGCGCCGATAAATGCACTGGTGTTGCTGCATGTCACCGCACGGGAAATGCACTGGAACCTAGAAGAGGAACTAGAAAGTCTGGCCGGGCTTTTTGGTGACAACAAGGATTAGCCATTCCCAGTGGTGTCCTAAACTCTTGCAACGACGCCATGTAGATCGGGTTTCCCTAAGGGCCCGAAAGCCAGAAAGGAAAACCCGAGATCATTGCTCCGCTCCCAGATAACGATTCAACACCGCTCTCCATTCCTGAGTTGGCAGAATTTCCAACATGGACTGATTCAATTGTTCACGTAGCGGGCTACCGTTTGCCATGGCAAACGCATAGCTTTCTTCGCGCACTAGCTTGGGTAGCACCATTGCATTGGTCGCCCCTCTTTCGCGTAACATGTAACGCATCACCGGTGCATCGGACACTAGCGCATCCACTTCACCAATCATCAACGCACGCAATGCCTGCTGATTATTCGGGTAGGGCACAAAGGAGGTGCCCTGACCCGCCAGCCAATTCGAGCCACTGGTTCCTTCCACTGCTGCCACCTTCACCCGAGGAAGATCCGCCGCACCATTGATCTGCGACTGCAGCTCATTGAGCGTTACACTGGAGGCGATTGCCGCCGTGAACCCGGAAATGGTAATAATGCTGACAAACATCCAAACCAAGCCGAGCAATCGACCACCGGCGGTCACCGGCGACTTATCACCGTAACCCACCGTGGTCATGGTGACCGCCGACCACCAGAAACCACTACCGATTCCCTGCTTGGCAGACCCCCCGAACTGTTGCGGATTCTTGCGCCGCTCCAACAACCAGACCAGCAACCCCACCAGTAGCAGCACTAGCATCAGCGCCAGCACGGCAGACAAGAATTTCCAGCTGAATAGATTACGCAGGGTGCTGACCCAGCCGCTCGCTTCATTACGCGTGGCAATCCCCAGCCCGGCCCGAAACATGGGTTGGGTGAAATCCAGCCGCCGCTCACGTTCTGCGGTAACGCTAATGGCGCCAATGGCCACATCCGCCCGCCCCTGCTCCACGGCGGCCAACATCTCCGGCAAAGAACCGTAGGGCCGCAGCCGATATTTAAAGCCGGCCTTTTTCGCCACCTTTTCCCACAGCTCCACGCTGATACCATCCCAGCGGCCCGCTTGCTGATAACTGAAAGGAGGCGACGTTTTTACAGCCACCGTTAACGGCGCGGCCTGAACCGTAGAAGCCAGGCCCCATAAGCAAACCACGACCAATGCGAGTATTCTGCAATTCAACCTGTTCTCCTTTTTTATTACCAGTAGTGCGTAAGACCAAGAACGGACTGACGCGAGCACCGACTCTTTTATTGCTGATTAACTTATTCTTTTTCACGCAGCCTAGCCAGCCTCAAGGCATTCTGCCCAGTGTCCCCCATGGCGGTGAGCACTGCGCTGCAATGATCCCGACAATTTGCCGCGCAGGACAGCGGAATCCACCGGTCTCTGGCACCGAACACCCCGTGTTCAACCAGAGCCAGACACTGCTACCATGGCTGAAAATGCTAGCTTGGGTGGGCACTTGTCTGCGTTGCCGGCCGAGATCGCAGTGCGGTGCCAGAATCTGGTACACCCGCTCTGCCTCACCTGCGTCCGGGTCCGGGTTCGGGTCCGGGTCCGGCACCACCGTTCAACTTCCCTGACGCGTTGATACACCCGACTAGTATACCGTGCGCTGTGTCCGCGCGGCTCTCGCGCAGGCAACCACACACTGGCGATTACGGTCATTCGAGCGCTGCAACATGAACTTTCGGTTGTCGTTACCGTAAACGTGACCCACATCGCTCATTGATTCGGCAGTTATCGCATTACCGCAGCCTTTTTGTCGCATTTATCCTTCAGGCTTGGGCTTATTGCCATTGAGCAACCGCCCCGGGAGTTCACCCATGCATCGACCTCAAGGAGTAACCTTATGAAACAACCGGCCCCCCTGTCACGTCGCGAATTACTCAGTAAGGGCTCACTGGGTATGGCCGCTCTGGCTATTGGCCCGAGCCTACTCTCTATCAGCCGCCCACTGTCCGCCCAGTCGCTGGCGCAGATCGGCCAGTTACAGGCACCCGACGAGCATGGCATTCGGTTGCCCGCCGGATTCTCGTCGCGCTGCATCGCGGCGGCGGGGCAACGGGTGCGGCGTAGTTTCTGGGACCGTACTCCCTATCGCTGGCATAGCTATCCTGATGGCGGCGCCACCTTTGCCACCGACGATGGCGGCTGGGTGTATGTGTCCAATAGCGAAACCATCAGTCTATTGGGCGGTGGAGTGTCCGCTATTCGTTTTCATCCAGACGGCTCCGTAAATAATGCCTACCGTATTCTCGGTGGCACCAACGTGAATTGTGCGGGGGGGCCTACGCCATGGCGTACCTGGTTATCCTGCGAGGAAATTGATTTCGGGCGTGTCTATGAGTGCGACCCTTTCGGTAAACACCCCGCCCAGACGCGTCCAGCTCTGGGCTTTTTCAAACACGAAGCAGTGGCTGTGGACGATCAATTTGCCATGCTTTATCTCACAGAGGATGAACCTGATGGACGGCTTTACCGGTTTATTCCTGCGGGTCAGCACCGCGATGGCCGCCTGAATCTGGATGACGGCATTCTTCAGGTTGCAGCGGTAGACGAACAGGGATTCGTGAGCTGGCTGGACCTGCCCAATCCCACGCCTTCCCTGCTGGAAACCCCAACCCGGGAACAGCTTCCTCAAAGCACCGCATTCGATGGTGGTGAAGGCATCTGGTATAGCCACGGCCAGATTTATTTCACTACCAAGGGGGACAATCGAGTCTGGCAGCTGGACACCAATCTCAACCAGCTCAGCGTTCTTTACGACGCCGCCACCGCCGACAATCCCTTACTCACAGGCGTGGACAACCTGACGGTATCCAATGGCGGTGATGTGTTGGTAGCTGAAGACGGCGGGGACATGCAGATCGTAGTGATCGACGCGCAGGGCCATGTTGCCCCTTTGCTGCAAGTCACCGGACAGGAGGATTCAGAAATTACCGGCCCGGCATTCAGTCCGGATGGCAATCGACTGTATTTCAGTTCCCAGCGCGGCAGTGCCCTCTTCGGTGGTGGCAAAGGGTTCGGAATGACCTATGAAATCACCGGACCATTCCGGGATTTCGTGAAACTGTAAACCCCAGATCCGTTTCAGCCATCCAGCGAATAGCGATGTTTTCATAAAACCCAAGACTATCCGAGCCTGCAGACCCCTCCATGCTTCACCGACAAGAATAGAACAGCATAAAAAAGCCCCGGCAAATACCGGGGCAAGGGGAACACCGGAAACGATCCGGTAACAGAGTCAGCGTTAGTTATGTTGCATCATCTGCATGCTCTTCTTTCACCCGGAACCAGGCCGCGTACAGTGCGGGCAAGAACAGTAGGGTCAGGGCCGTGGCCACAATTAACCCGCCCATAATCGCCACCGCCATAGGGCCAAAGAAAACACTGCGTGACAATGGGATCATCGCCAACACCGCCGTCAGTGCCGTTAACGCAATGGGCCGGAAACGACGCACGGTTGAGTCAATAATCGCATCCCAAGCAGTAAGTCCCTGCTCCATATCCTGGCCAATCTGATCCACCAGGATCACCGCATTACGCATGATCATCCCCGCCAACGCGATGGTGCCCAGCATGGCCACAAACCCAAACGGTTTCTGGAACAGCAACAAGAAGAACGTCACCCCGATCAGCCCCAGAGGTGCGGTAATGAAGACCATCAGCGACAACGGGAAGCTGCGCAGTTGCAACATTAACAGAGTAATCACTACCAGAATGAACAACGGCATCCCTGCATTCACCGATTTCTGGCCCCGCGCGGATTCCTCCACTGTACCGCCCACTTCTAGCAAGTAGCCCGGTGGCAAATCCGCCTGAACCTGGGACAGCTCAGGCATGATTTGCTGCATCAGCGTAGCGGGTAGCGCATCCCCTTTGACATCAGCCAATACGGTCACCGTGGGCAGCCTGTCACGATGCCAGATAATCCCTTCTTCGAACCCGGATTCCAGTGTCGCCACCTGATTCAACGGCACACTACGGCCACTGGAGGTCTGCACTGCAAGGTTGCCGAGCAGACCCAGCGCATGCCGTTCATGGCTGTCACCGCGAACTTCAACATTAATCAGTTCATTGTCTTCACGGTACTGGCTGACCACCACGCCAGAAAGCGAGGCTTGCAACGCGGTAGACAAATCTGAAGTGGTAATGCCAAGCGTACGCGCCCGGTCCTGATCGATGATTAACCGCACGACTTTGCTGGGCTCCTCCCAATCCAGGTGCACATTGGCAGTGTGGCCGTTGTCGCGCACTTTCTCAGCGACACGCCGAGCCAATTCACGCACTTGAGGAATATGCTCACCGGAAATACGTAACTGAATCGGGTACCCCACCGGCGGACCATTTTCCAACCGCGACACCCGCGTGCGTACCGCCGGGAATTCCCGGTCAAGAGTCTCCATCAACCAGTCGCGCACTTGCTCGCGATCATCCACATTACGGGTAAGCACCACAAACTGAGCAACACTAGCAGTAGGCAACTTCTGATCTAACGACAAGTAATAACGTGGCGAGCCGCTGCCCATGTAACCCACATAATTTTCAATCATATCGTTTTCACCAAGCATCACTTCCAGGCGCAGGGCTTTGGCCTGTGTCGCCGTCAGCGATGCGCCTTCTTCCAGCTTCATATCTACCATGAGTTCAAGCCGGCCCGACGGTGGGAAAAACTGCTGAGGAACAGCGCTGAACAAAAAAATAGAGAACACAAAAATGCCCACGGTCAGCCCAATCACCGTTTTGCGGTACCGCACACACCGCTCCACCCAACTGCGAAAGCGGCGGTAGAAGGGTTTCTGATAGGGGTCATGAACATCGCCACTGGCGTCACGGCGAGCCAGACTGGGAAGCAATTTCTCACCCAAGTAGGGAACGAACACCACCGCCGTGATCCAGGATGCCAGCAGAGCGATAGTAACCACCTGGAAAATGGAACGCGTATATTCGCCGGTACTGGACTGGGCCGTAGCAATAGGGAGGAAGCCTGCCGCTGTAATCAAGGTACCGGTCAGCATCGGGAAGGCGGTACTGTTCCAGGCAAAACCGGCAGCCTTGATGCGGCTGAAGCCCTGCTCCATTTTGATCGCCATCATTTCCACTGCGATAATGGCATCGTCCACCATCAACCCCAGCGCCAACACCAACGCGCCAAGAGAAATCTTGTGTAATCCAATGTCGAAATATTTCATCGACGCGAAAGTCATTGCCAGCACCAGCGGGATCGAGAATGCCACCACCAACCCGGTTCGCCACCCCAACGAGAAAAAACTCACTAGCAAGACAATCGCCAGCGCCTCCATTAATACCTGAACAAACTCTCCCACCCCGGCTTCTACCGCCGCGGGCTGATCTGACACCTGACGAAGCTCCATGCCAATAGGCAGACTTTCTTGTAGCCTGGCAAAGGCGCTAGCCAAATTTTCACCCAGTTTGAGAATATCCCCGCCGTCTTTCATGGAAACGGCAATACCAATGGCATTCTCCCCCATAAAGCGCATACGAGGTTGTGGTGGATCACTGAAACCGCGATACACACTGGCGATATCACCTAAACGCAACGTGCGGTTTTCCACTTGAATAGGGAAATTACGAATATCGTCCACGCTGGTGAATTCACCGGTTACCCGAAGGCGAACACGGCTGCTGGGTGTTTCAAAAAAACCCGCCTCTGACACGGCGTTCTGTGATTGCAGTGCTTGCTGCACTGTGACTAACGGAATGCCCAGGGATGCTAATTTGGTGTTGGCAATTTCCACCCATATTTTTTCATCTTGCAGGCCGACCAATTCCACCTTGCCCACGTCGTCCACTCGCTGCAGGGCAAGCTGCAGACGGTCGGCGTAGTCCTTCATGATGGCATAATCAAACCCCTTGCCCGTCAACGCATAAATGTTGCCAAAGGTAGTACCGAATTCATCGTTGAAAAAAGGGCCTTGCACGTCCTGGGGTAAGGTGTGGCGAATATCACCGATTTTCTTGCGCACCTGATACCAGAGATCGCTGATCTCCTTGGAGCGCATGTCATCCCGGGCCTTGAACATGACCAGCGACTGACCAGGCCGCGAATAGGACGTAATCCGCTCGAAATCACCCGTCTCCATTAATTTCTTTTCCACCCGGTCGGTAATTTGCCGGGAGACTTCTTCGGCACTGGCTCCAGGCCAAAGCGTGTTGATGGTCATCAGTTTAAAGGTAAAAGGCGGATCTTCACTTTGCCCCAAGTTGGCATAGGAAATCGCCCCCATAGCACCAAGCAGAATCATGGCGTAAAGCACCAGCGTTCGGTTTTTCAGCGCCCATTCGGAGAGGTTGAATGACATATTCATACTCCCCTTATCGGTCCGCGTCCGGATTTGCTTGCTCTTCTTCACTATTGGGCTCGGTAACGTTGGTGGCCTCTGATTGCGCCGCCGGTGGCGTTTGCTTCAGGTCCAGCTGACGATTCTGGCGGTCCACCGGAATGACTGTCTGCCCTTCGCGCAGTAGATGTGTACCCGCACTGACAACCCAATCCTGCGCCTGCAAACCTCGCAACACTGGCACCACCTCTTCCTGGTAGGGCCCCACGTCCACCGGTGTCTTATGCAGTGTGAGCGTGTCTGGTTTTACCACCCACACATAGGTAGCGTCGCCTTCTGCCGTTAATGCCGAAAGCGGGATACTAAGAATGTCGGCATTCGCCGCACCGCTAACAAAGACCCGGGCAGACTGGCCCAGATCTGCGCCAACGGAGGTATTTTCAAATGCGACCCGAGCTTCAAAGGTCCGTGAGCGAGGGTCTGCTGCCGGGGACAATTCCCGAATCTTTCCTTCGAACACTTGACCGGGCCTGGACCACAATTCGATGCCCACCGGCATACCAATTTTGAAGTGGCCCACATCCTGTTCCGGCAGATCAATACGTACTTCACGGTCGCCGTCCACGGCCAGCACAAACACCGCCTGCCCTGCTGCAACGACCTGACCAGCTTCGGCCAAACGCTGTGCTATCACGCCATCACGGGGAGTTTTCAACGAGGCATAGTCGGCCTGGTTACGGGCCACGTTCAGGTTGGCCCGTGCCTGACGCAATTGCGCCACGCTGGCGTCAAAACGGCTCTCGAATGAATCAAACTGGGAACGGCTGATCACATTGCGCTCCATCAGCTCGCGGTAACGCTCCAGTTCACTGTTGGCCAACTTGTGGTCAGCCTGAGCAGAAGCCATCTGGGCACGGACAGCATCCAGCCTCAAGCTGACATCATTCGTATCCAGCTTGGCGAGAACCGTACCTTCACTCACACGATCGCCCACATCCACCAGCCGTTGGCTGATCTTGCCGCCGATCCGGAAGCCCAGTTCCGGCTCATAGCGGGCGCGAATCTCTCCGGGAAATACATCCTGGGTGGCGTTCGCCGAGAGAGGCTGGGCCACCAGCGCCGGGCGGGCAGCCGCCTTTTTTTCGAGCTCGGGCTCAGAGCAACCCTGCAAGGACAACACCCCCGCCGCCACTCCCGTGGCAACCAACCCCGGCAGCAATACAGAACGAAACATGACAGGCACCCTCATTGATCCCACCTCATTAAGCGGCTCCGCTTAATATGCGAATTCTGCCGGGCTTAACTTGCCGGCATGCTATACTCGGCAGTATAGTAATTTTATTAAACTGAACCGTCCAGTATTGAAATATGACCAACACTGTTTCCCCTGATCAGCCTCCCCCCCGCGGGCGCCCCAAAGACCCGGCGAAACGCACCGCCATCCTTAAGGCGGCCACAACGCTGTTTCTTAGGCATGGGTTTACCGGCACCAGCATGGATGCCGTGGCCAAGCAGGCTGGCGTCTCCAAACTCACGGTGTATAGCCATTTCAGTGACAAAGAAACGTTATTTTCGTCAGCAATTGAGACGACATGTCGCAACCTGCTTCCCATGCCGATCTTCGCACTGGAACCGCATCTTACGATTCGCGCCACCCTGACCAAGATCAGCCTGGCTTTTCTACAACTGATTCATACACCCAAGGTCATTGAACTACAGCGACTAATGACCAGCCAGGCCGCACAAGACCCGGCCATGTCACAGCTATTTTTCGAGGCGGGGCCACAACGTACCGTCACCGCCATGGAAAACTTGGTTCGCAACGGTAATAAGGTTGGGCTACTGCAGGCGGACAACCCCAAACAAGCCGCAGAGAATTTCTTCAGCTTGCTGCAAGGCTGTGAGCACATGCGCGTGATGATCGGCTGCAATGCGCCCATGACAGCCAGCGAAGCGAAACCCCATGCCGAACAAGTTGTAGATATGTTTCTGCGGGCTTACGGAAAAGAAGAGCAATAATCGCGTTTAACGATAAAACCAAGGCTCATTGCAAAATTGAAGGAATGGCAGGAGAGAAATGCTATTCCTCTCCGAATCCACTACTGAGACCGGCCAGTCGTTTAACGTCGTCCGCCACCATGACAGATGGGCGCGACCCCTTTGCGGTCTTGTCTGATTTCGTGTACCTCTCCGGGCCGCTAAAAGCGCCTTACAGGCTAAGCATGCGAGACCTTTGCAAAGGCAGCTGCTACGCCACTGCGGCCACGTAAAAGAATGCCCTGCCTCGACGACGCCCCCAGGCACCGCGCGATCACCCTGAGCTTGCTGGACGGCACACAAGGCCCGCCCAAGAAAACGCGGGCAGTGATCAGGACGTCGTTTTGCTGCTCGCATCCAGGTCACCCCATATACCAACGCCTGTGTTATCCCGCGTTGGCGCCGCTGCTCTCCTGAGATCGTGCGGCGTTGAAGCCCGCGTTAGTGGCAGTCTTGGCAGGATCGGCGAAGGCATACCAATCCAGTTTTCGAGTGACTGTCATCACCACCGTTAACGCGGCAAACAATAACAACGCCCCCAGTAGCAATGCATAGTCTTCGGCCATGAGAATGCCGTAGATCAATCCTTGCACCAGCAATAAACTTAAAGCAAAGGTCCAGCCCGTTTTAAAAGACCCCATGACCGCCATCAGATAGATGCCGATGAGCATACAACAGGACACCGCTGCCACCAGATAGGCCAACATAAAATCGATATGTTCACTCAGCGCTACCAGCAACAGATAAAACATCGCCAGCGCCAACCCCACCAGCAAGTACTGCATAGCATGCAAGGGATGCCTGCGCAGTACTTCAAAAAGAAAGAATGCCGCAAAAGTTAGCCCCACAATCAAGAAACTGTACTTCAGCGCGCGCTCACTGGAGAGCAGCCCGGTCACCGGCTGTACTAGGCGAACCTGTAATGCCTGCCCGTGATTACGGCAGACGGCACCGCCCTGAGCGCAGTGAATCACACTGGCTGCCGCTAAATTATTGGTACGCCACTGGCTGGTAAACCCTTCGTTATTAATCTCCCGCTCCACCGGCGATACCAAGCCTTCAAAGCTGGGATGAGGCCAATCCGACCGTAATGTCATGCGCGTTTCCTTTGCTAGCGGCAAAGCGCCGAGTGACTCCGTACCGTTAAGATTTAAACGCACCTTGACAGTGAACGCGCCGTTCAAATTATCAGGCAGCGCTACCGCTACCGCATTACTCCCGACCCCTTCAGGTAACAGCTCTGCTTCTATCAACGGCACCCGCACCTCGTTGACCAAAATTTGGGGACGCTCAACCAGCCCTCGTAAATCTTCAATTCGCAGCAACAGTAACGGCGGTTGTGACGCTACCACCTGCTCCGGCTCGCTCACTGCCTTCCAGTTAGCCGGAAACATTGCTTCAATGTGCAATACACTTCGGTACACCGGCACCCCATAAATACCTCGGTAACGCATTTCACTTTGCAGATCACCATTGATACTCAAGAGATCCGGAACCTGGCTATCCAACACACGTCGCTGCTCAATGGCAGTACAGGTTTCACCGCTGTGACAGTCACGCTTTTCCACCAACTGCTCCCGGATTCTAGGCGTTACAATCAATGGCCCACTAATCTGCTGCTCGCCACTGATCTGCCGGCTGATCTGGTGTTTAACATGTAACGCTTCTGCACTACGATCAGAAATTTTCCCCTGAATCATTAATAGCGGCACCACCAGCACCAACATCAACCCGGCAATGGTGAACATCTTCAATAACAAATTGGGTCGCATGGTTTCTCTCCCACAGGTCGCTCCCTCATATGAGAAACCAGTGTGCGAAACTCATTTGTAGGTTTTGTGAGGATTGTGTGGGGGGGGGGTGTGATTACGCGCTGAAAGTTCAAGATTTAAATCGCGAGCCAGCCAATAGAGCGGATCTTACAGCCCACAAGAATGCGCCTGCCTTTCCTCGCTTTTCAACATTAACCCTCCCATTTTTAACTTCTTCGAGGGGCACTGCAGCAACACTTTACGAAACGTATTTTTAGCGCTGTGGAATTGTCAGGGTGGCACGGACGCCGCTGTCGGTGTTGGCCAGTGCAAGGCTGCCGCCGTGCAGGCTGGCGATTTCGTTCACCATGGCCAGCCCCAAACCGGAGCTTTTCTCGTGGCCCGGAGCAGGCAGGGAGTAGAAGCGCTCAGTGACGCGATGCATGGCGTAGTCAGGGATAGCCGGGCCGATGTTTTCCACGGTCAGGGTGCTGCCTTCTACGCGCACAGTGAGAGAGGTTTCTGGATGGGCAAAACGCACAGCGTTATCCAGCAGGTTGAACAGGGCCAGCTTGAGGGTTTCCTCTTCCGCCTGCAGGACGCCCTCATTCACGCTGACGTCCAACTGCTTTTCTGCTATCAGCGAATAACGGCTATGTTGCCACTCTTGCACCAGCCCGAAAATCGTCACCGCACTTTTTCGATCTGGCAGGCTTTCCAGTTTTTCCAACCTCGCCATGGCCAACAGTCGATCCAGCAGGTCACTTAATCGCTGACTTTCATGGATCACATTGTCGGTAAATCGATGCAACGCAGGCGACCGCACTTCCTCCGCCAGAATCTCACCGGCGCCACGAATCGCTGCCAACGGACTTTTCATTTCATGGGTGAGCAAAGCCAATTTATCTTCCAACTGCGCTCGGCCTTCCAAGCGGCGACGCATGGCGGTAACGGCATCGGCCAGATCCCGGATTTCATCGCGGCCGCGAAAGCGCGGCGGCGCTGGTCGTTCATCGTTAGCCACTGCCTCAGCATAACAGCGCAATCGGTTCACCCGCCGACTGAGCCACCAGGCCAGCAAGACTCCCGACATTAAGCAAAAACCTAGAGCCAAGCCTCCATAGAGCATCAAATAACGCTCTGCACGCTGCACAAAAGGCTCAATGGCTCGCCCGGGTTTACCCAAGCTAATCACACCAATCAAACTACCCCGGTCACGGATTGGCGCAGCCACATACATTACTGAAGAGGATGGATCCTGTGGATCACTGCGTGTGGTGCGGGCACCATAGCGCCCCTGCAGAGTTAAGTGCACATCGTTCCAGCGAGAAAAGTCTTCACCTGCATGCCGGCCCAGGGAATCAAATAGCACCGTTCCGGTAGGGCCAGTGATATACACATGGGTGTGAATACGCGTTTTCTTTAATCCCCAAATATCCGCATCCGGGGTGCGCCCGGCATAGCGATTAAGGGCATCACGCAATGCCGGGGTGATCACAATAACGCCGTTGCGTGCATCACTCGCCACAATTTCAGCCAATAGGTTGGCCGCATCCACTAGCGTTTCTTCCGCCGATTGACGTACCAGTGGTTTCGCCTGGCCAAATACCAGGTCGAGAACAAACCAGCCTACCAAGCCAAGGATCAGAAAATAAAAAACCAACAGTCTTTGACCGAGCTTCATGGGCTGTCCAGCAGGTAGCCCAGCCCGCGCCGGGTAACAATCAAATGCTCACCGTTCAGCGGGCGCAACTTGGCACGCAAGGTTTTGATGTGGGTGTCCACGCTACGCTCGAAGCTGTCTTCATCGCTGTCGCAAATATCCAGTAATTGGGCACGACTAAACACCTGCCCGGGACGCTGTACCAGAGCGGTTAAAATACGGTATTCGGAACGGGTTAATGATAGCGGCGCCTGCCGGAAAAGCACCTGACAGCCGCTAGCATCCACGTGCCAGAGCGGCTCACTATCCGCGCCGGGTTTCGCCACTGTGCGTTTCAGAATAGCGCGAATCCGTGCCACCACTTCGCGGGGGCTGAACGGTTTAGTCACGTAATCATCACCGCCCAACTCCAGCCCCAGAATGCGATCCACTTCGTCTTGCCGGGCAGTCAGGAACAGCACCGGTAACGCGCTGTATTGACGCAGCGTTTTAAGCACCTCGAAGCCACTCAGGTCCGGCAAGCCCACATCCAGCACCATTAGATCGAACGGTTGCGTGTTAACCGCATCCAGCGCGTCCTCACCCAGCGTCACGTGAGTCACGGCAAAATGTTCCCGCTCCAGCGCAAACATTAGCGGCTCAGCGAGCCGGGGCTCATCTTCTACGATTAGTACAGCGGGCACTTGAAATATTCCTAGCCGGTAACCATGCCATGATAACCAGACCACGAAAGTGTTCCCATGCCAAGGAGCTGTTTATGTTGGAACTGATCGACAATCTTCCCGGAGACACCGTTGGTGTCAGCGCCCACGGCGAACTCACCGCCGAGGACTACCGCAAAGTGCTGGCCCCCGCCATCGAAGGCGCTCTGAGCCAGCACGACAAAATCAACTTGCTCTACGAAATCGGCCCCACCTTTGAGAATTTCTCAGCCGGAGCCATGCTGCAAGATGCCTTGGTCGGCCTGCGTCATCCACTCAGTTGGCACCGCATCGCCGTCGTCACCAGCCACGACTGGATCAGCAATGTCGTACAGCAAGCAAGCGCCCTGATTCCCGGCGAGGTAAAAGCCTTTGAATGGGCGGAACAGAGCGACGCAATGAGCTGGCTGACACGCTAGGTTTTGGCTGCAATGGCGAAGTGCACGTCAAGTAAAGCGGGCGTGATTTTGACGGCAACCCTCAAGGGGCTTTAGCGCCCGAGCCAAGGCAAGAAAAAGCTAACGAGGGATCCGAATTCTGGCTTGCCTCTGGAAAGCGATGTGCAATCCAATGGAATAACAGTGGAACCCAGATCAGGTCAGCAATAGCGCGGCAGCAGAAGGGGCGTTTCAACACTTGTGTTGCCGCCCGCCTTACCGAAAGCGCCAGGCTATCGTAGCGGATGCAAACGCCGGCTAGACACCTTAATCAAGCCCGTACCATGATGCCCTACAGCGCCAGTACGCAAGGCCCGCTTGGCTCGAAGTGGCAAGGAGATCATCAAGAATACCAACGGCCTGCCAAGTGCCCAGGGCACCGGACACCTCACGAGGCATTTTACGGTGTAGAATTAAAACTCACTGTTATGCTTGGCGGTTGAATCCAAGACTTCCCCTTCTACCCTGCTACACTGCTAGCGACTTCATGGACGATGGTAGCCCAATGAAAGACTCCTTCCTCTACTGGTTCGGCATTCTCAAGCGCAGTGTAATTCTGTGGCTGGAGGGTAACGCCGTAAGCTATGCCGGCTCATTGGCCTTCTTTACCCTGTTTTCTCTTGCCCCAGTAATCATTCTGGCGGTAAAAGTCATCTCCTTGGTGATGACCAGCGATGCCGCCATGGCAGAAATTCTCGGTCAGCTGGAAGCCACTATCGGCCCGGAAGCCGCCAACGAAGTGCGCAACGCCATCGCCAATACTCAAACGCCCCGCCAAGGCTTGCTCGCCGGCTTGCTCAGCTTACTAGTGATGATCATTGGCGCCACCACAGTTTTTGCCCAGATGCAGCGCTCCATGAATGCCATCTGGGAAGTAATGCCACGCCCGTCACGCAATACCATTGCGGCCTTGATCAAAAGTCGGCTTTTGTCTCTCACCGTGGTCGTTTCTCTGGGTTTTGTACTGCTGGTTTCGCTCCTTCTAAACGTAGTGGTGCAAGCGATCATCGTCTACGCGGAAGGCTGGCTACCGATTCATAGTAGTGTGGTGGTGATCTTTGAAATGACGGTTTCACTGGTGGTTATCGGTCTGCTGTTTGGCACCATGTTCAAGGTGCTGCCCGATGTAATGCTGGATTGGAAAGCAGTAATGCCAGCAGCACTGATCACCGCCATTCTGTTCTCTGTGGGCCGCGCGCTAATCGGCTTGTACCTAGCCCACACCGCCACGGCGTCTACTTACGGCGCAGCCGGCTCTCTGGTGGTACTGCTCATGTGGGTATATTTCTCCTCCATGATCCTGCTGTTCGGGGCCGCATTCACCCGCGCCCATTGCGAAGCAAGGAGTATGAAAATCGTGGCGCGTAGCAGCGCTATCCGGGTAAAGCGTCAGCAGATTGATCTGCCCGCCCAATAACTCGTCAGCAATACATATTCAGAAGCGCGCTAACCAATGTACACCTCGCCCTCCGGATAACGCACCACCGGTTGGCGAGGTCGCGTCAACAGAAATGACAGGGTCAACGGACCGATCCGCCCCACGAACATCACCAGCATAATCACCCACTGGCCCGCTGAAGACAGCTCATCGGTAATACCCCGCGATAACCCCACGGTGCCAAAGGCAGATACCACTTCGAACACAAGATTCTCGAATCCCAATTGCGCATCGGTGACCGACAACGCCATCAAGGCCACGAACAATATGCCGCAGCCAATAAAGGTAATCGCCAGGGATTTATACACCAAGGTGGAGGAAATCTGCCGGCCAAAAATCACTGGCAGGGGGCGGCCACGCAAAAAAGCACGGGTAGCCAACAACAAGACCATAAAGGTAGTGACCTTGATCCCGCTACCGGTGGAATTGGTGCCCGCACCGATAAACATCAGCAGCAGATAAAGCAAACTGGTCGGCAATAACAAAGCACGCATGTCCACCACATTAAACCCGGCAGTACGTGGGGTGACCGCATGAAACCAAGAGGCTGCCAGTTTGTTGCTGAGGCTCATGCCCCCCAGGGTGCCTGGGTTATTCCACTCGGCCAGCATGAAAAACACTAACGTTACCGACAACAGCACCGCTGTACCCACCAACATCAGCTTGCTGTGCAACGATAACCCTCGCCAGCGCCAGCCTTTGCCGAAATCCGCCAGCACCGTAAAGCCCAGCCCCCCGACAATAATCATGGCGGTAATGACCAGCACAATACCCCAGTGGCCGCCCCAGCTGGTGAGGCTATCGGCACTAAGGCCAAAGCCGGCATTATTGAAGGCCGACACCGTATAGAAAAGGCTGTGAAAGGTCCCGTCCCCCCAGCCCAGCGCAGGTACCCAGATGCACATCAGCAACGCCATGCCCACTGCCTGCACCACCACAACCACGACCAGAATCCGGCGGATTAGCCAAGCAATATCACTGACCCGGCTATAATTCATGCAATCACGAATAAGCTGCTGCTCGCCAATACCCAAGCGGTGCCCAATGGCCAACAAAGTGGCCGCCGCGAAGGTCATAATGCCAATGCCACCCGCCTCGATCAGCAGTAACAACACCCACTTCCCGAACAGGGTAAATTGGCTCCCCACATCCACCACCGACAGGCCGGTTACCGTCACCGCCGAAGTGGCCGTGAACATCGCCTGCAACCAACTAATCGGGGAATGGGTCGCCATGGGCAACTTAAGCAACAAAGAGCCCAGCACGATTAACAGACAAAAACTGCCCGCCAGCGCCGCTGGCGGTGACATCAGCGGTTTGTGGATATGGGAGCGGGACGCCCCGAGTCGGCGAGCGAACCAGGGCCTCATTGCGCTTTAGAAAACCGCAACAGGTCGTTCAATGTGCCCATCAGCACCAACTGGTCTCTCTCTTGCAACAGGAAGTCTTCAAAGGGCGACTGCCAGACTTGGGTCCCTCGCTTAACCAGCGCCAGGCGCAGCTCGTCATCGCCCAAAGGCAATTCAGACGTCGCCTTGCCCGCAAATCGCTTGTCTACCTTGACTTCCACCACCAACCAGTCATTCCCTAGGGAAATATAATCGAGCATTTCCGGATGAACGATGGTCTGGGCAACTCGAATACCCATTTCGTGCTCAGGGTGAATAATCCGGTTGGCGCCCAGCCGCGATAAAATTCGGTGGTGGGGCTCGCTGATCGCCTTCACCCACACCTGCTCTACCTCCGCACTTTTTAGTGCCAGGGTGGTCAGGATGCTGGCCTCCAGGTTTTCACCAATGGCCACCACAACCGCATCAAAGGCTCTCATCTCCAGCTCGGCAATCACCTTGTCACTGGTACCATCCGCAATCAGGGTCTGAGACAATCTGTCGGCATAGTACCCCACCCGTTCACCATCAATATCTATCCCCATCACATCATGCCCCAAGCGGGTGAGCTCCTGTGCAATGGTGGAACCAAAACTACCCAAACCGATCACAGCATACTGATGCTTCACTGGCACTCCTTCCTTGAAGCCGGGGCGAAAGCAAAAGTCTGCACCTTTTATTTGTCGCTGTCATTGCGGCCCGGCTAACTCACAAGGAAACCGTTTTTCCTCTTTTTTCGGTTTTGTTGGCACAACTGGGCAGCAACAGCGTTATGCTTTGTGCTGCATTATCCGGACTGATTCCCTATGACGGTGGAGACCTCATGCCCTTGATTCGCGCCGCCCTGTTTGCCATTAGCACTCTGCTCGCCAACCATGCCTATGCCTTGGATAATGCCAAGTTTGAACAATGCATGGCCCAATTACGCGCCCAGGCCGATGAGGCCGGCATCCCCGCCCAGGTGATAAGCCGTAACCTAAGCACCGTAAAACTGAACGAGCGGGTCATTGAACTGGACCGCAGCCAGCCGGAATTCACCAGCAGCTTTTCCGATTATTACACCCGCCGGGTCAGCGAAACGCGCATTGAAACCGGCCGCAAGAAATACCGGGAACAACAGCCCCTGCTACGAGAACTGACCCGTGAATACGGCATTCCCGGTCACTATCTGGTGGCTTTTTGGGGGCTGGAAACCAATTATGGCGGCTTCCTTGGCAGCATTCCGGTGCTGGATTCCCTGAGCACCCTGGCCTGTGAAGGCCGTCGTGGAGAGTATTTCTCCGGCGAGCTACTCAATGCCTTGCGTATCATTCAGGCCGGCGACGTCGAGGCCGGGCAAATGGAAGGCTCCTGGGCAGGCGCCATGGGCCAGACCCAATTCATGCCCGCGGTCTTCCTGCGCTACGCGGTGGACCATGACGGCGACGGTAAACGCAACCTGTGGAAGTCCACCGATGACGCGCTGGCTTCAGCCGCCCATTTTCTGCAAGGGCTCGGCTGGGAACGCGAACAACGCTGGGGGCGTGAAGTGCGCCTGCCCAAATCCTTCGACTACCAACAAACCGGGTTCAGCCACCAGCGATCTCTGAGCGACTGGGCTGACATGGGCATTACCATGCCCAACGGCCAGCCGTTGCCACAGGCGGACATGCAGGCCGCTGTGATTGTGCCCTCCGGCCATAACGGCCCGGCTTTCCTTGCCTACCAGAATTTCCGCGTGATCATGGGCTGGAACCGCTCAGAGTCTTACGCCATTGCCGTGGGGCGGCTAGCTGACCGTATCGCCGGTAGCGGCGAACTGGCCCAAGCACCGGTACCCGCGCCACGCCTAACCCGAGAACAAGTTACCCGGGTACAGCAGACCCTGAACGAAAAAGGCTTCGATGCGGGTGAAGAAGATGGCCTGATGGGCCCAGGCACCCGCAAGGCCATCGGCCGTTACCAGCAGGCCAACGGCATGGTCGCCGACGGTTTTCCAGACCGCAACGTATTGGCCCATATCGGCATTTTCGAGAACAACTGAGTCCGCCAAAACGACTGTCACCCAATCCGCACCACCTAACTCAAGACACTGCGGCCAGCACCTTGGCCGCTAACATTGGAATAAAGACCTTCAACCGTCGAGCCATGCGCCCCCGGTACGGGATACAGCAGCATCATTGACCTGGGCAAAGGCAGGGCTAATAACGGTGTTTTATCCTTCATGCCGAGCATGGCATGCTCTAGCTTGTCTGAATAAGGGAAACCGTCATGCGATCACTGACCACCATCACGCTTACCATTTTTAGTCTGTGTGCCTGTGCCGACAATACCGCCACTTTGGCCCCAAAAAGCAATGACAGTGCTGCCGTCACAGCACTCACTGATGGCCTACACCACCCTTGGTCCCTGGCGTTTTTATCCAATGACGAATGGCTGATTACGGAGCGGGCCGGCACGCTGCGCCAGGTCAAGGATGGAACCCTACAAGGCGGAACCGTAGAAGGCGTGCCGGAGGTGGCCGCCATCGGCCAAGGGGGTCTGTTCGATGTGCTACCGCACCCGAATTTTGCCAATAACCAGCGCCTCTACCTGAGCTACGCCAAGCCTTGCGGCGAGGAAGGCGGTACTACCGCGGTGGGTTATGGCCGCTACGAAAATGGCACCCTCACGGATTTCCAGGACGTGTATGTAGCAGAGGCCGCCTGCACCGATACGGCCAAACATTTTGGTGGCCGCATATTGTTTGATAACGACGGCTACTTGTTTCTGACCATTGGCGACCGCGGGCAACGCGAACGCGCCCAAAATACACAAGACCCCGCTGGCAGCGTAATTCGCCTGCACGACGATGGCCGGATACCGGAAGACAACCCGCTGGTTGGCCAGCCCGATAACGCCACCGAAATCTGGAGCTGGGGTCACCGCAACCCCCAAGGGCTGGCCCTGCATCCGCAGACCGGCAAGCCTTGGCTGAACGAACACGGTCCCCGCGGCGGGGATGAAATCAATGTCGTCAAACCCGGCGTCAATTATGGCTGGCCGGTGATTACCTATGGTCGCGAGTACTATGGCCCCAGCATTGGTGAAACCGAGAAACAAGGCTACGCCCAGCCACTACTGCACTGGACTCCTTCCATCGCCCCTTCTGGAATGGCCTTCATTACCGGCAGTCGCTACCCCGACTGGGAAGGTCACACAGCAAACGGCGCTCTCAAACTCCAGCATCTGAACATGGTGGCGTTTGATGGTCAGCAACCGGTCAGCGAAGTCCGCTTGCTGCAGGATCGCAAGCAACGCATCCGCGATGTGCGCCAAGGCCCAGACGGTTACCTGTATCTGCTCACCGACAGCAACAATGGCCAGCTGCTGAAACTGAACCCGGCAGAGTAAAAGAGCACCGCGGAACGTTACTCGCTAACACACGGTTGAAATGCCCTTTGCATGCCCAGCGTGATGTGCGGCAAAAGGCAGAGCCATGGCCGCATGATGAGGAAGCCGGCGCAGCGCGGCCACGTCAAAGCACAGGTGCTGCCACGCTAACGGTTTTCGTCAGGCAACGGTAACGGGGCGTGGCGTTTAACTCTTGGCACAGCATTGTGAGGGGGGCATTGCGTTAATATCATTCCCTAAAATGCGTGGCGAACCTTTTCTTCGCGCAGCTCATCCCGGATCGCATCACTGACATGCTAGAATGAATTCTGTTCACATGTCGATAATACCATCCCCCTCTCATCAGCCGCTTTCATTTCCAGGAGCCTTTATGCTCTCCGACTCCGGTCGCTTGCTTCGTCTTTCCCTGGCTCTCGCTCTCGGCGGCTTCGGTATTGGCAGTGGTGAGTTCGTGATCATGGGGCTGATGCAGCGCGTTGCCACCGACTTGCAGGTGCCGGTCGCGGATGTGGGCTATGCCATCAGCAGTTATGCATTAGGAGTAGTGGTGGGCGCCCCGCTGATTTCCGCACTGGCCGCCCGCCTGCCACGGCGAGGCCTGTTAATCGCCTTGATGCTGATGTTCGCGGTGGGCAATATGGCCAGCGCCCTGGCCACCGATTTCTGGGCCTTTGTGGGGCTGCGCTTTCTCGCCGGGCTACCCCATGGCGCCTACTTTGGCGTCGCTGCGCTGGTGGCAGCCTCGGCGGTGCCCTACCACATGCGCGCCCGAGCCGTGGCCCGAGTAATGAGCGGGCTAACCATTGCCATCTTGGTTGGCGCGCCGCTGGCCACCTGGGCAGGCAATCTGTTTGGTTGGGAAATAGCATTTATTGGTGTGGGTGTGATTGCACTTTGCACCGCGGCCTTGATCCGCCTTTGGGTGCCTGTGCAAACGCCGGACCCTAACGCCAGCCCGCGCCGTGAACTGTCGGCACTGGTCAAACAACGGGTGCTATTTACACTGGGGGTCGCCAGTATCGGTTTCGGCGGCATGTTCTCGGTGTTCAGCTATGTGATGCCCACCCTCACCGAACAAGCAGGTATGGCTGAAAGCTGGGGCCCCATGGTACTGATGATTTTCGGTATCGGTACCATCATCGGTAACTTTGCCGGCGCCCGCGCAGCCGACGGTAATCTGCTCCGGGCCATTGCACTGATACTGATCTGGTGCGCCCTGATTCAAATCGGTTTTTACTTTGCTGCTAACTGGGCTCTGACGGGCATACTCTTTGTGGGGCTGGTGGGCACCAGCATGGCGTTGGGGCCGGCACTGGCGATGGGCGGGTTGCTGATTTTTCTGGCCGGCCGCAGCCTGGAAAAGCGTAACGCTGGCACGGCCAACCCAATATCGGCCGGCACAGACTGACGCTCAGTAACGGAACAAATAACCCACGTTAACGGTGGTCAGGTCATTATCGTCGTCATCCAGGTGTAGCCATTCCACCGTCAGGGCATTGCGTTCGTTAAGCTTGATCGACGCTCCCATACCGTAAGAAGGATCGCTGGCCACGTCCTCTTCGGTGTCCCCACCGGCCACGGTAATCTCGCGCTTCACCGAGGAATGCCCAAACAATAGATAGGGCGACACCGGCAAGCGGTAGCTCAGCCCCATTTTCAAGTAACCACCCACCAGCCATTGCGGGTCCACCGTCACCCGGGCAGCGTCAAGTCCACCCTCATCGTCACCAACACCATAGCCGAGCCGAGCTTCCAGCCCGATCAGAGTGCTGTACTGCCAGCCCCACACCGCCTGAACGCTGCGCGGCTGAGCATCGTCCCCAGCGACCACCTGTTGATCAAGCAGGTTGAATTGTACACCGGCATAGCCGGGCAACACGGGGGCATTGCTGGCCCACACCGGCGTGCTCGCCATCGCCCATACCGCTGCCAGTCCGAATAGACTTTTCCATCCCGTTACCATGGTCGCTCCCTAGGTTGATGCGTAATGCCTTACGCTTCACGCCACTAATATTAGATCTAAAACCCCAAGGCTAAAACTGCAAGAAGAACCGCTATGCGATAGGTTTCGGCTTCGGGTATTTTCCTTCTGACATCGAGCGTGAGGCATGAGGCGCCTCGCGTCTGAAAGATGTACATGAATCGAAAAAAGGCGCCCAGACGTGGGGTTCAAAGCCCTCATGGCGCAGGTGCCATAACAGACTACCGGCACTCACAGCAGCAACCGGCGACGATTAAGCTAGCAAATAAAGACTGAAGGAAAATATATTTCACCGTGGCGATAGCCGCGTTATGGGGGCATTCATAACGACCTCGCCCAAGTCCATTTGGCATTGGCTCTGTGCATGATTACTGTGCCGCGAATTTTGCGCCCGCGCCTATAACGGCACGTCGAAGGTGTGTTTTTTGTTACCAGCAACCGTTACCTCACCCCAGCGGACAAGGGCTCGGGTTGCACGAACTTACCGGTTACCGGGAAACGCACTTCAACCAATAGCCCACCATGGGGGTGGTTGGCTAAGCGGATCTCACCGTGGTGCATATCCACAATCCGTTTCACTATGGCAAGGCCCAACCCACTGCCACTCAAGGTGCGAGCCTTTTCACCCCGAGAAAAGGGCTGCAATAACAACGGAATATCCTCTTCGCGCACACCACGGCCGTGATCTCGCACCGTCAGCAACACCTTGTTCTCGGCCACGGCAGTGCGCACCTCCACCGGTGAAGCTCCATACTTGAACGCATTCCCCACCAGGTTCGCCAGCATCCGCTTTATGGTCAGGCGCTTGAGCATAAGCCGGGGCAAGTCATCCAGGTCAAACCGCAACTGTTCCGGCGAATACTTGCCGGCCACTTCCTGAATGAGATCATTCAGGTTTTCAAAATCCGGCTGCTCATCAGCGCCATCACGGATAAAGGAAATAAACTGATCGAGGATCGCGTCCATATCCTCAATGTCTTCGATGATGCCTTTTGCCAGCTCTTCGTCCTGCATGAACTCCGCCGACAGACGCAGGCGCGTGAGTGGGGTACGCAAATCATGAGACACCCCGGCCAGCAACAACGCTCGATCTCGCTGGGCATGCTGCAAATCACGGATCATGCGGTTAAAAGCAGTATTTACCGCCAGAATTTCATCCGGGCCGGTGCTGGTATCCAACACCGGTACCGCTTCACCACGCCCCACTTTCAAAGCCACCTTGGCTAGCCGACGTAACGGTAAATTCAGCCCTCTGGCAATCAGCAAGCCACCGATAATCGCGAGCAAAGGCACCGTCACGCCCCAGCCCAACAGCAGGTAGCGATCGTAATCCCGGAAGAACGCCATCGGCACGCGCACCCATTGCTTGCCAAACGACGCCGCATTGACCCACACAACAGGTTGCCGGTTGTCTTCCAGCCGCACCGTCACCGGTTCGTCCAGCATCCCTTCCAATTCTTCTTGAAAACGCCCCACCACCGGGCGCGACAACAGCATGGTGCCATCGTGAAGTTTTTCCGGAATCGCCACGGTAATTCCGGTGGCACGGCCCAACCGTTCGGCCAGGTCCGCATCCGCCGCCGCCCGCGAATCATCAAACGCCAGCTCCGCCTGCAACACCGTCAGGCGAGCGTATTCACGGATACCCGGCAGGTAGGCGTTACGGGCAAAGAACCACAACGTCAAAGCTTGACTAATACCAATCACCAGCCCCACCACAATGGCGGAACGAACAAAAGCAGTACGAGGATAGAGGGTCATCAAGGAAGCTTACACGCAACACGCCTCACACAACATGTGCGCGAGGCGTGTTGCGGCTCTCAATCAGGCACAAACACATACCCCACACCCCAAACAGTCTGGATGTAGCGGGGTTTGGAGGGATCGTCTTCCAGCAGGCGGCGCAGGCGTGACACCTGCACGTCGATAGAGCGTTCCATGGCGGACCATTCGCGCCCACGGGCGAGGCTCATTAGCTTGTCCCGGGTCAACGGCTCGCGGGGATTTTGCAACAACGCCTTAAGCACGGCGAATTCACCCGTGGTCAGGCTTTGCGGGTCACCGTCGCGGGTTAGCGTGCGGTTAGCCAAATCCAGCAGCCAAGGGCCAAACGTCACCGATCCTTCTTCCTTGCTGGGCGCTCCGGGCAATTCACGCACATGGCGGCGCAGCACCGCGCGGATGCGGGCATTCAGCTCCTTGGGATTAAAGGGCTTGGGCAGGTAATCATCGGCCCCGGCATCCAGGCCTTCAATCCGCTCGGCATCATCGCCCTTGGCGGTGAGCATAATGATCGGCATGGCGTTGTCAGCTTCGCGTAGACGCCTGCAGATAGACAACCCGTCTTCGCCGGGCAGCATCAAATCCAGCACCATCAGTGAATACAACTCGCGGGAAAGAGCACGGTCCATTTGCTCGGCATCACCCACGGCCTTCACCGTGTAGCCGGCTTCTTCGAGAAAACGTTGCAGCAGGCTGCGCAGTCGCGCATCGTCATCCACGACCAGAATCTTGTCTTGTTGTTCGCTCACGGCGCCTCCGAAGGTTTCACTGGTCCCTGATTTACCCGTTGCGGACCGAACGTGCAAGAAAATGGCACGAAGAGATTGTATAAAAACATTGCCAGCGGTGAAGATAGGCGCGGCCGATAGGCACCGTTATAAGAAAACGCTAGAGTACCTAGCTGAGAATTATTATCGATAAAGGATTTCCCTTGCGAGACCGCTTGAAACAGCTCCCCCCCGTTGCCCGCGTTATTCTGGGCTCGGTCCTGGCAATCATCTTGCTTGTCATACTCAAACCGTCCGCGCCCACCCGCGACGTGGCCTACAACAATGCTCGGGTGCGTTTTGAGCTGGCAGATCCCCAAGCACGCTCGCCGCAAATTCAGCTGTTCGGGCGGGTGCAATCCCCCCGTGCTGCCGGCCTGACTTCCGTGGTCACCGCTAATGTGGACAGCATTCCCGTACGGGCTGGCCACCGGGTTTCCAAGGGCCAAGTGCTGATCCAGCTGGACGACACCGAAGCCGCCCTGGCCCGTGACAGCGCCAAGGCCACCCGTGACGAAGCCGCCGCTCAACTGGAAACCACCCGGTTGCGCTACCAAAGCGACAAAAAAAACCTGACATTGGAAAAGAGGTTGGCCAGGTTGTCAGCGGATAATCTGGAACGCATCCAGTCCCTGCGTGATCGCAAGCTGGTAGCCCAAACTCAGCTGGACCAGGCCGAAGAAGCCCAGGCGCGGGCGGATCTGTCACTCAGCCAGCGCCAACTTAGTGTCAGCGATTTTCACAATGAACTGGCGCGCATGGAGGCCCGGTTGGCCAGCGCCGAAGCTCAGCTGAAGCAGGCGGAGATTGACCTGGGCCGGACCACCGTGAATGCGCCCTTCGACGGCACGGTCACTCAAGTGAGTGTAGCCCCCGGCGAACGGGTGCGCCCCGGCGAGCCCCTCATCAACCTGTTCGCTGATACGGAACTGGAAGTCCGCTCACAAATTCCCGACCGCTATCTCCCCGCTGTCCGTGAAGGTCTGATTGCAGGCGACCTATCTGCCAGTACTCAATTGGAAGGCCACACCCTGCCCCTGAACCTGAAACGGCTGGCAGGGGATGCCGCCGCCGCCCGAGGCGGTATCGATGGTTTGTTTGCGTTCAGCGGCGACGGCGCCAAAGGCGCGCCCACCGCGGCCTTGGGTCGCCCGTTAACCATCACCCTGACATTGCCTGCCCAGCCGCAACTGCTGGCACTACCGGCCACCGCCCTGCATGGGCTGGACCGCCTCTATCGCATTGACGCCGATAACCGCTTGCAGCGGGTGCCGGCCCGGATCGTCGGCGAGGCTATAGAGGGCGACCAGTCGCGGCTTTTGCTGCGCGCTGACTCCCTTGAAGGTGGCGAACGCATTATGACCACCCAGCTCCCTCAGGCCATCGTCGGTCTGGCTGTGGACGCGCAACCGGTGCCCGGCAGTAATGCCGAACCAAAGACCCATAACGCTATAAATAAAGATAGCGCCAACCGCACTCCGGCAAGCGAGACCGAGCAGGATAGCGAGGATAGCGATAGTGAGTGAGTCGCGAGGCCTGATCGCCAACTTCACCGAACACAAGGTTGCGTCCAATCTGCTGATGGTGCTGATGATCATGCTCGGGGTGCTGGGCTTGACCCGGCTTAACACCCAGCTGTTTCCGGACTTCGACTTTGAATACGTCACCGTCACTATTCCCTGGCGTGGCGCCAGCCCGGAAGATGTGCAGCGCTCCATTACCATACCCATTGAGCAAGCACTGAAAACCTTGCCCAACACCCGCAAGTTGATTGCCCGCTCTCAGCAGGGCGCCAGCGCCATCTTTATTGAACTGGAAGACGGCAGCGACCTGGGCTTGGCCCTGGACGAAGTACGCCAGCGCATCGACTCCATCCGTAACCTGCCCCAGGACGCGGAACGCCCGGTGATCCAGAAAATCACCCGCTATTCACTGGTCACCTCGATTCTGGTATCCACGGAAAACGGCAGCCGCGAAGAGCTGCGCCCGCTGGTGCGGGAAATGGAAGACGAACTATTGGCGCTGGGGGCCGGCAAAATCGAATTCATCGGCCTGCCCGAAGAAGAGATGGCGATACAGGTGCCCACCAGCACCCTCCATGACCTGGGCATGACCCTCGGGCAGATTGGCGACAAAGTGCGCAGCTTCAGCCAAGACACCCCTGCCGGCACTGTGGGCCGCGACGATGCGGCCAAACAACTGCGTGCTCTGGGTCAGCGACGTGACGAAAAGGCGTTTGCCGAACTCCCGCTTATTACCACCGCCGACGGCCAGCAGCTCAGCTTGGGCGACGTGGCAATCATCGAACGGCGCCCCCGCGACGACCAGGCAACGCTCACCTTCGAAGGCAAGCCGGCCATCGAACTACAAGTGATGCGCGGCGAAGACGACGACATGCTCGATCTGGCAGAAAAGGTCCGCACCTGGGGAGCAGAGCACAAACACTCGCTGCCCAAGGGCGTCAAAATGACGTTCTACTTCGAAGCCTGGAAACACGTACAAGAGCGCATCTCGACCCTGTTATGGAATGGCATCTCCGGGCTGGTACTGGTCATTCTCACCCTCTACTTCTTCCTCAATGCCCGGGTGGCATGGTGGGTCACCGTGGGCATTCCTGTGTCGTTCATGGCCACCCTGGGCATTCTTTGGGTGTTCGGCGGCACCATCAACATGATCAGCCTATTCGGCCTGATTTTGGCTCTGGGCCTGATTGTGGATGACGCCATTGTGGTGGGCGAAGACACCCTCACCCATCTGCAGCAAGGGGAGTCCCCTCAGCGCGCAGCCCTGGGGGGTGCACGACGCATGTTCTGGCCTGTGGTAGCCTCGTCGACGACCACCATCGCCGCCTTTCTGCCGCTGGGAATGATGGGCGGCGCCATGGGCAAGATTGCTTTTGATATTCCCTTCGTCATGATCTGCGTGATCCTTGCCTCCTTAATGGAATGCTTCCTGGTACTGCCGGGGCACTTACACCATAGTTTCCGCGGTATCGAGGTAAAAGCCAGCGGCTTGCGCGAACGCATTGACACCGGCTTCAACCGTTTCCGCGATGAGCGTTTCCGTCCCTTGGTAGAATGGTCCATTGCTCACCGCAAACTGGTCAGTGTTTCTGCCGTTTGCGCCTTTATTGTCGCTCTATCGTTAGTAACCACCGGCTGGCTCAAATTCACCTTCTTCCCGCCGGTGGACGGCGACCAGCTACGCGCCGTAGTGGAGTTTTCCTCCGGCACCGACAAGCGACAGGTGAACACCTTCCTTGCCGAGCTGGAACGCACCCTGGAAGACACCAACGAGGAACTGGGTGGGCATCTGGTCCACACCATTATCAGCCACCATGGTGCCGCTGCCGGCTTCCCTAATATCGGCGGGCGCCAGGACAAATTTGGGGACGAATACGGCACGCTGGTAGTGGAGGTTTACACCGGCTCGGACCGGGAAATCTCCAACGACGAACTCATACAGACCTGGCGTACAAAACTGTCCATGCCCGCCGGTTTGGATCAGCTTACTATCACCCAGGCACAAGCCGGCCCCCCGGGCAAACCCATAGAGGTAAAGCTCACCGGCAGTGATGCCACCACCCTGAAAGCGGCGTCCCTAGCCCTACAGGAACGCCTAGAGCAATTCTCCGGTGTCAGCAACGTGGATGACGACTTGCCCTACGGCAAGGAACAGCTGACCTTTGAGCTGACCGCCCAGGGCCGCGCTCTGGGACTCACCCTCAGTGAGGTAGCCAGCCAGCTACGGGCCGCCTTCGACGGCAGCCTGGCCCAGCTCTATAACGAAGAAGATGAAGAAGTGGAAGTGCGGGTGATGCTGCCGGATAGCGAACGCCGACGCTTCAGCGCCATTGAGCGCCTACCGATCATCACCAACCAGGGCGAAGCCATCCCCCTTCGCGACGTGGTTACCTTTGACGCCCGCAAGGGGGTCGATTTGTTGCGCCGGGTTAATGGCGAACTGGCGGCCACCGTGTACGCGGACCTGGATCCGGAACAGGGTAACGCCAACGAAATCATCGCCACACTCAACGAGGGCATCTTACCGGAATTGAAGAGACGATATGGCATCGGCGTTGGCTACGAAGGCAAACTGCAGGAACAAGCGGAAAACCTGCAAGATCTGGCCACCGGCGCCCTGGTTGGCCTGGCCATTATCTATATCGTGCTGGCCTGGGTGTTCAGCTCCTATTCCTGGCCGCTGGCGATCATGACAGCGATCTTCTTCGGCCTCACCGGTGCGGTCATCGGGCATGTGTTCACCGCTCCATTCGGCATCAAGTTCTCCATGTTCTCGGCCATGGGTCTGTTCGGGCTGTCCGGCATTATCGTCAACGACTCCATTGTACTGGTGAGCTTTTACCAGCAACTGGTAGCCGAAGGCATGGAGCGCTTCCAGGCGATCACCGAAGCCTGTGTGCGCCGCCTGCGAGCGGTGCTGCTCACCTCCATCACCACCGTGGCCGGGCTCACTCCGATTCTGTTCGAAAGCTCCCTGCAGGCCCAGTTCCTCAAGCCCATGGCGGTCAGCCTGGTGTTCGGGCTGCTGTTCGGTACCGGGCTGATTCTGCTGGTGGTGCCTGCCATGCTGATGTTAATCGAAGAACAGCGCGACCGCTTCCACGGACTCAGCCAGCAGCTGGCATCACACAACTGGGGCAACCTGCTACAGCGGGCCTGGCGCTTCGACCCGACACATTACCGCCAGCAACCCGGTCCCCAGGGCCTGGGTGGCAGCCTGTGGTGGGCCATGCTACTGGCGCCCTTGCTGCTGCTGAGAGTATTCGCCAATTTGCCCCTACTCAAGGCGGCCGCCAGCGAAGACGCCAACCTGCTTTTGGTCGCCTCCGCCGGGATGCTCTGGTTGCTAATGCTTGCGCTGGGGGCGGCCTTTCTGTGGTGTCTATTCCGCAGGCGCCACCTGGCACTGGTGCTAGCGCCGCACTGGTTGCTGATAACCGGGCTGGGCAGCCTCATCATTGCGGCCTTGGCACCGCTGGCGGGGCATCACGGCGACGTGCTGGCCAACAGCTTCTGGGCCCTGGCCCGCTGGACGCTGGTGACTGCCCTAATTGTGTTGCCGATTCTGCTATGGGGGCGGCGGAGCGCCCGCACGTTGACGAGATAAAGTGTCACCCCACAAGCAGCAAGCCGTAACGCGAGAAGACTCGTTGCGCAGCGACTATCCTTGTCGCTGCGCAACAGTGAAAGCGATCGCGGGCAGGCCCCAGAGTTCGGCAATGTCCTGCCCGTGTCGTAACTTGAGGCTTCTGGCGACACTCTGCGGCACACAGGTGCCATAATTCGACAGCTTACCTTTTGAGCAGTCGCTGGTATGATTCGCGACTGGATTGAGACATACATAAAAAAACAGCCGACGGAATCTCTACCGGCTTGAGGAGAGCAGCATGGCCAAAATTCTTGTGGTGGACGATTCCCCAACCCAGCTGACCAACCTGGTTAAGATTGTCCAACGCCAAGGCCATGATGTTGTCACTGCCAGCAACGGCATGGAAGGGATAGAAAAAGCCAAGCAAGAACAGCCTGATCTTATCCTGATGGATGTGGTGATGCCGGAGCTGAACGGCTTCCAGGCCACCCGAAAGATAACCCGCGACCCTGTCACCGCGAGCATCCCGATAATTCTGGTAACCACTAAAGATCAGGAAACGGACAAGGTTTGGGGCGAACGACAAGGCGCTTTCGGTTATGTGGTGAAACCGCCACAGGAAGCGGAACTGGTCGCCAAAATCAATGAAGCTCTGGCCTAAGGGATCATCTGCGGCCCATAACCCGCGCTGACCAAGCGTCCATGGCCTTCACCGCAGCCACAGCCGCTTTTACAAGTCAATCTATCAACGACCGGATTCATTCCTTATGATTCCGGTCGTTTTGTATTTGAAGATCGCTTGCACGCAGCACGCTTGCAGACCGTACGCCGTCAGGATATATCATGCGTAGTATCGAACAGATTATTGCCGAAGAAATTGGTTGCCAGGAACGCCAGGTCAACGCTGCCGTTGCCCTCCTCGACGAAGGTTCCACCGTCCCCTTTATCGCCCGTTACCGCAAAGAGGTGACCGGCGGGCTGGACGACACCCAGTTGCGCAACCTGGAAGAACGGCTGCGTTATCTGCGCGAGATGGAAGAACGCCGCGAGACCATCCTGAAGAGCATCACCGAACAGGAAAAGCTTACCCCGGAACTGGAAAAAGCCATTAAGGCTGCCGACACCAAGACCCGGCTGGAAGATCTCTACCTGCCTTACAAGCCCAAGCGCCGCACCCGCGCCCAGATTGCCCGCGAAGCTGGACTGGAACCGCTGGCCAACGGTCTGATGGACGACCCTACCCAGGACCCGGAAGCACTGGCCGCTGGCTACCTGAACGAAGAACACAAGATTGCCACCGCCAAGGATGCCCTGGATGGTGCCAAGCAGATCCTCATGGAACGCTTTGCCGAAGACGCCGAGCTGCTCACCCGTCTGCGCACCTTCCTCTGGGACAAAGGCCAGATCCAGGCCAAAGTGGTAGACGGCAAGGAAAAAGACGGCGCCAAGTTCAGCGATTACTTTGATCACAGCGAAACCCTCAAAGGTATCCCCAGCCACCGCGCATTGGCTCTGTTCCGAGGCCGTAATGAAGGCATCCTGCATGTCTCCATGGTGCTGCCGGAAGAGCTGGAAAATGCTCAACCGCATCCCTGCGAAGCCATGGTCACTGCCGTAGCGGACTGGCAGCACGCCGGCCGGGCCGCCGATGACTGGCTCAAGGAAGTGATGCGCTGGACCTGGAAGATCAAGCTCAATACTCATCTGGAAACCGAATTGCTGGGCCGAGTGCGAGAAATGGGTGAAGAGGAAGCCATTCAGGTTTTCGCCCGTAACCTGAAAAGCCTGCTGATGGCCTCCCCCGCCGGGCCCAAGTGCACCATGGGCCTGGACCCTGGCCTGCGTACCGGCGTAAAAGTGGTTGTCGTGGATGCCACCGGAAAGCTGCTGGAACACACCACCATCTTCCCGCACCAGCCCAAGAAGCAGTGGGATCAATCCCTCAGCAAGCTGGCCGCCTTGGGCAAACAGCATGGCGTGGAATTGATCGCCATCGGTAACGGCACTGCCAGCCGGGAGACCGACAAGCTGGCCGGCGAAGTAGTGAAATTGCTCAAGGATCAGCCGATCCAGAAAATTATCGTTTCCGAAGCTGGCGCCTCGGTCTACTCTGCCTCGGAAATGGCGGCCCTGGAATTCCCGGAGCTGGACGTGTCTTTCCGTGGCGCGGTATCCATTGCCCGCCGCCTGCAAGACCCACTGGCCGAGTTGGTAAAAATCGATCCGAAAGCCATCGGTGTTGGCCAGTACCAGCATGACGTAAGCCAGGTAAAATTGTCCCGCTCACTGGATACCGTGGTGGAAGACTGTGTGAACTCGGTGGGCGTGGATGTGAACACTGCCAGCGCCCCCTTGCTGGCCCGCATTGCCGGGCTTAACAGCACCATCGCCGGCAACATCGTTTCGTTTCGTGAGAAGAACGGCGCCTTTGCCAGCCGTGCCAACCTGAAGCTGGTGCCGCGCCTGGGCGACAAGACCTTTGAGCAGGCAGCCGGTTTCTTGCGCATCATGAACGGTGAAAACCCGCTGGACAGCTCCTCGGTGCACCCGGAAGCCTACCCGGTGGTGGAAAAAATTGCCGAGCAGCATGGCCGCCCCTTAAAGGATCTGGTGGCTGATGTACCTTTCCTGAAGAAGGTCAACGCCGCCGACTTCACCGACGATAACTTCGGCTTACCCACCGTCACCGACATTCTCAGTGAACTGGAAAAACCCGGCCGCGATCCGCGACCGGAATTCAAGGCCGCAGTCCTCAAGGAAGGGGTGGAAACCCTCAAGGATCTCAAGCAAAGCATGATCCTGGAAGGCACCGTCACCAACGTGACCAACTTCGGCGCCTTTGTGGATGTGGGTGTTCATCAGGACGGTCTGGTGCACGTATCCGCGCTGGCGGACAAATTCGTGGAAGATCCGCACCAAGTGGTCGCCCCCGGTGATATCGTTAAAGTGAAAGTGCTGGACGTGGATCTAGACCGCAAACGCATCAGCCTGACCATGCGCATGGACGATCAACCCACGGAGAAATCCAGCGGCCAACGCCCCACCAGCAACCGCGCCAACCAGGCCAACAAAGGTAATAACCCACGCCGTGGTGGTGGTAATGGTGGTGGTCAACGCGCTGGCGGCCAACCCCAGGGCGGCGGCGGCACCTTCGCCGACCTATTTGCCAAGGCCAAGGAAGAGAAGCAGAAGAAGGACAGCAAGAAGCGCTCCTGAGTGGAACGACTTCTCAGCGTCATTCTATTGCCCCATGATTGTCGGAATTCCGTCACACCCGCGGCCGGTCCCTTATCTGGCCGGCCGCACGACAGGCCCCAACCATGAAGCATCTTGAACAGCGAATTCATGCCCTGCTGAATTCAGATGCCGCAGCCACCTTGGCCGGCATTCGTCGAGGCATCGAAAAAGAAAGCCTGCGCATCACCACCGATGGCACCCTGGCGCAAACGCCGCACCCTCGTGCCCTGGGCTCCGCGCTGACACATCCGTACATCACCACGGATTATTCTGAAGCCCTGCTGGAATTTATTACGCCCCCGAGTACCGAGCTGCACAAGCCGATTGAGTTTCTAGAGCAACTGCACCGCTATGTATACAGCCATATCGGCGATGACGTGCTGTGGGTAAATTCCATGCCCTGCATGATCGGCAAAGACAGCGACGTACCCGTAGCCCAATACGGAAGTGCCAATGTAGGCCGTATGAAAACGGTGTACAGAGAAGGGCTCGGCCACCGCTACGGTCGCAAGATGCAAACCATTGCCGGAATTCATTACAACTTTTCCTACCCGGAAGCATTCTGGAAACTCAACCAGCAACTGGAAGGTGATAACGCACCATTACAGGATTACATTTCCCGTCGCTATTTCGACCTAACACGTAACTTCCAGCGCTACTCCTGGTTGCTGGTCTATCTGTTCGGGGCCTCCCCCGCGCTGTGTGCTTCTTTCCTGGCCGGGCGCGAGCACGACTTGCTGGAGCGCTTCGATCACTCCCTGTATCGCCCCCAGGCCACCAGCCTGCGCATGAGCGACCTGGGCTACCAGAACAACGCCCAATCATCGCTGGCGATTAGCTACAACAATCTGGATGAATACGTCAGCACACTCACTCATGCCATCAACACCCCGGAGCCGGCCTACGAAAAAATGGGCGTTAAAGTCACCGACGCCGATGGCAACGAGAAATACCAGCAACTCAACGCCAATATTCTGCAAATCGAAAACGAGTACTACTCGTCGATCCGCCCGAAACGCACCATCAAACCCGGCGAGCGCCCCACCACGGCGCTGAAAGAACGGGGCGTGGAGTACATTGAAATCCGTGCGCTGGATTTAAACCCGTTCGAGCCGGTGGGCATCAACCAGCAAGAAATCCGTTTTCTGGATCTGTTTGCCACCTATTGCCTGCTGCGTGAATCGCCGCAACTGGAAAAATGCGACCTGCATGCCAGCAAGGAAAACCTGCGCAAGGTGGTTTACGACGGTCGCAATACCGACATCCAGCTATACAACTGGGGCAAGTCGGTGAGCCTAAAAGACTGGGCATCAGAAAAACTGACGCAAATGCAGCCCATCGCCGAGTTGTTTGATCGCGCCCACGGCGGCAACAACTATGCCGAGGCGCTGGCGCACCAACAGGAAAAAGTCGACAACCCCGATGCCACTCCGTCTGCACGGATTTTGGAACAACTGGAGAGCCGCAATCAGGGCTTTTTCCAGTTCGCCATGGAGCAGGCCTTGGCCCACCGCGATCATTTCCTGTCCCGCCAGCGCTGCGACGCCACCAACCAGCAGCTGGAAGCGCTGGCCGCCGACAGCTTGGCCGAACAAGCCGCTGGCGAAGCCACCGATCAACAATCCTTCGAGGAGTACCTGGCGGATTACTTCCGCGATTAGCCCTCCGCGAGATCCGAACTCGCCCTGCGGATCAACCGCAGGGCGGAAATCGGCACCGGCCAGCTTACCGCCCTCATCAACATCACGTTGCATTGCAACACATTCCGTTGCGTAGCCCACCGTTAACGTCTCAGTCAAATCGCGTTTGTTGCTTTTGCACAACAAAAATGCGGACTCGCACGCTATGCAAACCGCGCCGTAGTGCTACTCTCGATAGAACGTGACAAGGAGCAATGGCATGTCTCTGAATCGGGAACAGTGCGAGAAAGCGTACAATCAGGGCTGCATGTGGGGGATGTCCGGCGGAGACAGTAATCGCTGCCCCTATGCGGAGGCGCCACTGACGCAATGGTGGTTCGACGGCTGGCAGGCAGGCATTGACGCCTGGCATGACAGGAACCTGCAGCACGAAAACGCCAAACAAGCCTGACACAGATCCGCAAAGGGATTCGCCTCACTCTTACGCCTTGTTGAGAAACGATCCCTGCACGCGAAGATAACGGCCGCGGGGCGCAAGCATCCGCCTCCTACGCCTGCGCACCTGATACTCTGCGCCAACAGGCTATTGAAAAGCCCCTTGCTGCCACCGCCGCTTTTGCCTACCCTTCGCCGGTCCCCGACGAAAAGAGCCGCCCATGTCGTCCATTATTCCTGCTCCACGCCCGCTTAATGCTCTCGCTTTTCTGGCCTGTCTCGCGGCCATTGTCGGAGCGCTCTATCTGCAACATGTAGATGGGCTCGAGCCCTGCCCGCTGTGTATTTTTCAACGGGTCGGCGTGATCGCCGGGGCCGTGATTCTGCTCATCGCCAGCCTGCATGGCCCGAAGAACATTGGCGTGCGCATCTATGGTGCCCTGACCGCCCTAGCGGCCCTTGGCGGCGGTGCAGTGGCCGCTCGCCACATTTGGTTGCAGAATCTGCCCGCCGATCAGGTGCCCGCCTGCGGCCCGGGCCTGGATTACATGCTCGACGTCTTTCCTCTGCAGAGTGTGCTTCAGCAAGTGCTGGCCGGCTCCGGCGAGTGCGCCGAAATGGATTGGTCCTTTCTGGGGCTGAGCCTGCCAGGCTGGTCCATGGTGGTGTTTGCCGGGCTGCTAGTGGTCGGGCTAATTCAGATGTTCCGCCCCCTGCCCCGCTGAGCCCGCCATGATTGATGGCTTGCTGATTCTCCTGCTGTTCCAGTTTTTCGGTGAGGTCATTATTCGCCTCACCGGCATTCCCTTGCCTGCCTCTGTGGTCGGCATGGTCCTGCTACTGTTGGCATTGCTGTTGAATGCCCCCTATACCCAGCGAGTAGCGCCTGCCGCCGGAGGTCTGATCAAACACATCAGCCTGCTGATTTTTCCGCTCGGGGTAGGCATCGTGCTGCAATGGCACCGCTATGAAGACTATGCGCTGGCACTAGGTGTTGCCGTGGTGTTGGGGACTATTCTCAGCATGATTGTGATCACATTCATGCTCAAAAAACTGCTCGGCGGCAAGCATCAGGAAGCCAGTAGCAAGCTCCATGGAGAAGACCATGGTGGCTAATTTAGATACCCTGGCCGAACTGGTGCATACACCGTTGTTTGGTTTGCTATTAACCCTGGCCAGCTACCGTTTTGCACTGTGGGTATACGGGCTCAGCAACAGCCTGCCCATTTTTCACCCGTTCCTGGTGGCGTCCATTCCAGTGATTATTGTGCTGCCGTTGGTCAACGTAGGCTACGAAGAATACCGCGAACAAACCCAGATGATTTCTTTTTTGCTAGGCCCAGCCACCGTTGCCCTGGCCTGGCCGCTGTACCGGCAGTTGCACACCGTGCGCAGCGTGCTCAAGCCCATTGTGGTCGCCACTGTTTTCGGCGCAGCCCTCTCTGCTGCCATTGCCGTAGGCTTGGCCTGGTGGCTGGGTGCACCGCCTGAAGTCGTGGGCTCGCTGGCGCCTAAATCCATCACTACACCGATCGCCGTGGAAGTGGTGAAATCCACGGGAGGGTATGTGTCGCTAGCGGCTGGCGCCGTGGCCATTACCGGCATCGTGGGCGCACTCAGTGCCGGCCCCATCTTTCGGTTGCTCAGGGTCACGGACCATCGGGTGAAGGGGTTTGCGCTGGGGCTGGTTGCCCACGCCATCGGCACCGCCCGTGCCTTCGAATACGGCGAGAAAGCCGGGGCCTTCGCGGGCCTGGCGTTGGGCTTGTGTGGGCTAGTGACGGCCATAGCCCTCCCCTGGCTTTGGCCCTGGGTAGCGCAATATCTATAGCGGCCCCACAGCCTGCACCCGTGTTTCACGCCCCGCAAAGCGGTTACAAAGCACAAAAAATACCCGCCTTATAAGAAATCCGTCTTTGCTCGCAAGTGGCTGACGTTAGGCTGTTTTTTCGTCCATTTGAGCTCGCCCATCAAAAAGGTCACTTTCTGACCATTGCCCCACCATCTCAACCCGTCCTAGTCTCAATAGCCCTGCTGAAGAATCACAACCACCGGCCGCCGAGCAGTTCACTGCCTGCCGGCCCAAGGCAGTCTCAGCCATTCACTAAGGAGGGAATACAATGGCGAGTTCAACATCTGCAGCATTGGCTCAATGGCAACGTATCGAAGCACTGGTTCAAGCTTGGCTGGATGAACGCCAGCAGCTGATTGTGCTGCTCTGCACCATGCAGGGCTTGAAAGGGCTTTCTGCAGTCCAACCCAACGATAACCCGCAACCCATACACCGTCAGGTTCAACGATTTTGCCAACTGTTGATGGATTACATCAGCGCAGGCTACTTCGAGGTATACCGAGAGCTAGTCAATGAAGCCCGGCATTTTCACCGAGACAACCCGACACTGACCCGGCAAATTATCGCCAAGCTGGACAGCTCCACTGATGCAGCTCTTGCCTTCAACGAAGATTTCGAGCATCCAGACCAGTGTTTGGCGCAACGGGATGTGTTGCCAGAACGCATCAGTGCGTTGATGGAAACCCTGGAGGAACGCTTTGCACTGGAAGACCAGCTGATCCTCAGCATCCATCAGCAAGAGCCGCCACAGCAACAGGCTACACATTAAAAGACGATATGTTGCGAGTGGGACGTTCCCCGGCATTACCCCATCAAAAAGGGCGCCCGAAGGCGCCCTTTTTGATGAAGCGTGAGACGGCGGGGTTTATTCCGCGTCATCACCACTGCCTTTCACATCCAGAAGCTCGATTTCGAAAATCAGCACCTGGTTGGGGCCAATGTCGCCACCGGCGCCTTGCTCACCATAGCCCAAAGACGGCGGCAGGACGATTTTCCATTTGTCACCTTCTTTCATCATGGGCAATGCTTGCTGCCAGCCTGGAATGATCTGCTGCAGACCGAAGGTAGCCGGCTTGTCACGCTCGACAGAGCTGTCAAACACGGTGCCATCGGGCAGAGTGCCATGGTAGTGAACTTCCACGGTGTCTTCCAAGGTCGGTGACGGTGCACCCTCTTCCCCTGAAGCCAGCACTTCGTATTGCATGCCGCTCTCGGTGACGGTAACCCCTTCACGTTCGGCATTGTCCGCCAGGAATTTTTCGCTAGCGTCCAGGTTCTTGCCAGCCTCTTCTTCCACTTTCTTCTGCTGGGCCGCCATCATGCGCCCCTGAAAATCACGAATCAGTTGATCCAGATCTTCGTCACCGAGACGAGACTCACCCTTCTCGTCAAAGCCATCACGCAGGCCAGCGACCATGGCATCCAGGTCCAGGTTCTCCAGGCTGCGCATTTGCTCTGCACTGCGGAAACCCAGTGCGTAGGACGCCTTTTGGTCATCCGTTTTCACTTCGGCATTGTCCTGACCACAGGCTGCCAGCAAGACGGTACCCGCCAACACGATTCCCAATTTTTTCATTCTGCCTCCAATTGGCCTACTGTTATTGTTTCTGTTGTGTCTCAAGCCCCTTGTCACCGCGCATTTCTTCCGCGCTGATGGTATCCGGAGCCTTCACTGTAATGGGTTCCACCGACACTCCCGGCGGCGGAATCTGGCCATACTGCCAGTTTCCATCGGGGTCACGCCAGCGATACAGCCCGGTCTGGCCCTTTTTTTCCAGCCAGGGCGACACGTTGCTATCGAACAGTTTTGCCGGCTGTTGCCAGTTCCGCTCCACATGTTGCCAGTCCAGTAGTGGTTTGCCGCCACCCAACGGCACTATAAACAATGCCGCCAGCACTGCTACCAGCAGCACGGTAATAATGAGCAAGAAGCGCATAATGCCGATTTCCCCTGTATTGAGCCTCTTCACGGGATCGAGTTCCCTATGAGAGCAAAATAACATCACAATTTACATCACTTGTCCCACTTTTGCGGTAGTGTTGAATTTGTGAGCACAACCACCCTTTCTTCCGACAGTCACTGCACAGGTATTTGGGGCAGGTGGAATCATACGAAATAACCATAAAGAAACAGTATGAACAGCGCACAGAATAGCCCATCGCCGGGGATCGGCTCCCACAACACATCGCGTTTGGTGATACTGGTCGCAAACAGCAAAGGGGGTTGCGGCAAGACCACCATCGCCACCAATCTGGCGTGCTACTTTGAAGCCTTAGGGCGCCCGGTGTGCCTGATGGATCTGGACCCCCAGCAATCTGCCACCCAGTGGCTGAAAATGCGCAAATCCGACATCATCCAAACCCTGAGCTGGCCCGCCGCTGAACCGATTTCTCTTGGGCGCTTGCAGCAACGTCTGGATCAAACCGGCAATCTGGTCATTATCGATTCTCCTGCCGGGCTGGATCCGCACCAGCTTGATCATTTATTACGACTCTCTCAGGTGGTGCTGGTTCCAGTATTGCCCAGCCCCATCGATATCCGCGCCACCACCCGCTTCCTGCAAAGTGTGATGCTAACGCCCAGCTACCGCCGCCGTCCCCGGCGGATAGCCGTAATCGCCAACCGGGCCCGTACCCGCACGAAAATGTACGAAGCGCTGCGCCAATTTCTGTCCAGCCTGAAAATTCCCTACCTGGTAACCCTGCGCGATACCCAGCTGTATGTGCAGGCCATGAGCCAAGGCGAAGGCATCATGGATACCGCCGTCTCCCGACACCTTGAAGACCAGCAACACTGGCGGTTGATTGGCGAATGGCTGGAGGTGCAACGGCACCTGATACAAACCATGCCGGGATTTCGGTAACAAGCAGCTATAAGCAACAAGCCTGAAGCTACAACGCAGGCCAGAGACGGTGCTGCACGATAACCACACGGCCCGCGAGAGTCAGTTGAACTTTCAACCTGAAAGGTTCAAAAGAGCACAACCCGGAATGTTTCCGATTCCCTCATCCACGCTTGTCGTTATTTCTGTTCAGCCAAATCCCGCATCGCGTCAATCAGCTTGCTCAAATCATCCGCTTCAATGACGAATGGCGGCATGATGTAGACCAGCTTGCCGAACGGACGAATCCACACACCCAGCTCCACAAAACGCGCCTGCACCTGCTCCATGGCGACAGGCTCCTTCATTTCCAGCACGCCAATAGCACCCAGCACCCGGGTATCGGCCACCGTAGGCAACGCCTTCAACGGCATCAGTTCGTCTTTGAGCTGAGCTTCGATAGCGGCCACTTTTTGCTGCCAGCCGGAATCCAGCAACAGCTGAATGCTGGCATTCGCCACGGCGCAGGCCAACGGATTGCCCATAAAAGTGGGGCCGTGCATCAATACGCCCGCCTCACCTTCACAAATGCCTGCGGCCACCTGGCGGGTGCATAACGTGGCGGCCAGGGTCATGTAGCCGCCGGTAATCGCCTTGCCCAAACAAAGGATATCCGGGCATACATCCGCATGCTCCAGTGCAAAAAGCTTGCCCGTGCGGCCGAACCCGGTGGCGATTTCATCAAAGATCAACAGCACACCGTACTCATCACACAGCGCGCGCACCGCTTTCAAATAAGTCGGATGGTAGATACGCATACCGCCGGCGCCCTGCACGACAGGCTCCAGAATCACCGCGGCAATTTCCTGGTGATGCTCCGCCAACATCTGCTGAATGGAATCCAGGTCCGCCGTATTAAAATCACTGTCGTAGGGGCACTGCGGCGCCTCCGCAAAATAGTGCTTGGCCAGCACACCACTGAATAGCGAGTGCATGCCGTTGACCGGATCACAGGCGGCCATGGCGCCAAAGGTATCGCCGTGATAACCGTTACGCAGGGCCAGCAATTTGTCCTTCCCGGTATACCCCTTACTCAACCAATACTGCAGCGCCATTTTGATTGCCACTTCCACAGACACCGAACCGCTATCGGCAAGAAACACTTTTTCCAACGGCTCGGGCGTTAGATCAACCAGTTTTTTCCCCAGTTCCACCGCCGGTTCGTGGGTCAACCCGCCAAACATCACATGGGCCATGCGGTCGATTTGATCCTTGGCTGCCTGATTCAGCACGGGATGGTTATAACCATGCACCGCCGCCCACCAAGACGACATACCGTCCACCAGCTCGCGGCCATCCTCCAGCATTAACCGCACCCCTTTAGCACTGGCCACGGGAAAAGTGGGCAGCGGTTTGGAGGTGGAGGTATAGGGGTGCCAGAGATGGTCACGGTCGAAGTCGAGATCGGTGGTCATTGGGTATATCCGGATAAAACGAGGGAAGACAGAATGGCAGCGGAGGGGGGAAAGTTCAAAGTTGAACGTTCAAAAGAGCGTCTGAAATGTGTGCCAAATCGTTAACGTTCCCGCCGCACCACCACTCCTCATTGCTGGCGGAACCAATGTCTTTGAACATATTGCGGTGCGGCTATAATCCGGTTCGGATGGCGCCTGCCCAACTCCCGCCATTGAATCCAGGGCTTTAAACTTTCAACTCAACCAATTGGCAAAGTGCGCTCTGCAATCCTTCGCACTGAGCCATTTCCGGCACCAACACCAATAACCAGCTCAGCGGGTCTACCGATTTGCCTGCCGGTAGCAGGTTATCGCACAAAGCGGGCAAGGTAGTCAGCAACCAACGCTCTCCCTCCAGCTCCACTTGCTGGAGTTGGCGCTTGAACTCGGGCAACCGGTCATCCTGCCCGGCCTTGCGACGCACCGCGCGCAGAGGGCGCAGGTAATCCGCTTCGAATTGCTCGGCCAACTCTGCCAGCCGCCGGCCGGTTCGGGCATCTGGCAGCTTTCCCGCCTCCGCCAGCCATAATCCGCACAGCAGTAATGACACCGGGACTTGATATTCATCCTGCAAATGCAGGCAGCCATTCTCAAACGCCTTGTCTTGCCAGCGCCCCAACGCAAAACGCCACAGATCCGTTTTTATTTTATTACTCACCGGCATCCCCTGATTTACCGCCCTCGGGCAGGTTGGTGCTTAAACAGGCCATCGCTTACACTGCGCCGGTTTCCTGCGTGTCTTTCACTGCGCGCAGGCCACCGTTTTCAGGCACAAAAAGGCTTACCATGCTGTCTCTTGAACATATCAACCTTCGCCGCGGCCCCGACTTGCTGCTGGAAGACGCTAACCTGGTCCTGCACAAGGGCTGGCGCGTAGGCTTGGTGGGCCGCAATGGCAGCGGCAAGAGCTCGTTATTTAAGCTTATCATGGGCGAGCTAGAGAGCGATGGCGGCAACATTAATTGCCCAGCCGACTGGCGTTTGGCCATGATGGCCCAAGAAGTGCCGGCACTGGACCAGCCCGCCATCGACTATGTTCTCGACGGCCACCATGGCCTGCGCACCGCGGAACGCAAACTGACCAAAGCGGAACAGGCCGGCGATAACCATGCCATCGCTCTGGCCCACGGCGAGCTGGATGCCTTGCATGCCTGGCAACAACCAGCCAACGCGGCCATCCTGCTAGCCGGCCTCGGCTTTAGTGAAGCCCAACAGCAACAACCGGTCTCCAGTTTTTCCGGCGGCTGGCGCATGCGCCTTAACCTAGCCCAGGTACTGATAAGCGATGCCGACCTGTTGCTTCTCGATGAGCCCACTAACCACCTGGATCTGGATGCCATCCTCTGGCTGCAGAGCTATCTGGTTCAGCAGCCCGGAGCACTACTCGTTATCTCCCACGACCGCGCCTTTCTGGATGCCATCGTCACCCAGATTCTGCACATCGAGCACAATAGCCTGAAGCAATACACCGGTGGCTATTCTGACTTCGAGCGTGAACGTGCCGAGAAACTGGCGCTGCAGCAAAAAATGCACGACAAGCAACAAACCCAAGTAGCCCACTTGCAGAAATTCATTACCCGCTTCAAGGCAAAAGCCAGCAAAGCCAAGCAGGCCCAGAGCCGGGTAAAGGCGCTGGAAAAGCTAGAACTGATCGCCCCCGCCCATGTGGATTCCGGCTTCAGTTTTGATTTCCACCAGCCAGAAAAACTGCCCAACCCTATGGAAAACCTGGACGCGGTGCAGTGCGGCTATCGCAATGACGGCATAGATACCGTGATTCTCGATCAGGTCACCCTGAGCCTGCGGCCGGAAAGCCGCATCGGCCTGCTGGGCCCCAATGGGGCGGGCAAATCAACGCTGGTACGCACCTTGGTCGGCGAACTGCCCGCCTTGGGCGGGCATTTTGAAAAAAACGACGACCTGAAAATTGGTTACTTCCACCAACAACAGGTGGATCGTTTGGATGCTAACGATACCCCATACCAGATGCTGTCGCGCTTCTACCCCCAGTGGAGCGAATCAGAATTACGCAGCGAGCTGGGCCGCTTCGGGTTTCAAGGCAATGACGTATTCGCGTCCATCGGGCGTTTTTCCGGAGGTGAAAAAGCGCGCCTGGCCCTGGCCATGATCGTTCAACAAAAACCCGCCTTGCTGCTGCTGGATGAACCGGCCAACCACCTGGATCTGGACATGCGCGAAGCGCTGACGCTGGCCCTGCAAGCTTTCGAAGGCGCGGTAGTGATGGTCTCCCACGATCGCCACCTGCTGGAAACCACCGTGGACGACTTCTTCCTTGTGGCCAACGGCAGTGTCAGCCATTTCGATGGTGATCTGGACGATTACGCTCGCTGGCTGCAACAACACCGCCGCGACGGTAAACCAGTGAAAGAAGAAAAACCCAGCGATGGGCAAGACCCCAAGGCCCGTCGCCAGCAAGCCGCCCAGCTACGCCAGCAGCTACGCCCGCTGAAAAAGCAGGTGGAAGCACTGGAGAAAAAACTGACCCAATGCAGTGACAAACTGGCCACCGTGGAAGACGGACTGGGCGATGACGCGCTATACACCGACGCCAGCCGCAAGGACGAGATGAACGGCCTGCTGGGTGATCAGGCACGTCTGAAGAAACAACACAACGATCTGGAAGGGGAACTACTGGACGCCATGGAAGCGCTGGAAACCGCCGAAAGCGAACTAGCCAGCGAGTGAGCCTACAAATCCACTAGCTTGGTCTGATACACCACCGGCCCGGTAGGCTGCCCCGTCGCCGAACCGCCATGGGGTTCCAGGCTGATCGCCAGGGAGCGGGATTGCCGCAATTGCCTTACCTGTTCATTGCTCAGTGTGACCCGCAACTCTGCCCCCTGGGTCGGTAACACCGACAGCGACACCGGCACTCCGGATTCCGGTAACAACCACAGTTCGAAATCCTGATCATGGCTTGCCGGCAACGTGGGCGGCAACGAGCGTAACATGAGACTATGATCTCCCCGGGACGCGTTCAGCACCCACAAAGGCTGAGCCTGCGCCCCCTGCACCACTCCGATCAGACCACTCACCGTGGCCTCCGGCGGCACCGGCGTCCAGATCAACAACGCCATCAAGCCCAGCACGGCAATGCCCGTGGTCCACCGCCAAGGCAGTGCCGGCTGCCACCACGGATCCGTTTTGGCATTGGCCGCAGGCGCGGCAACAGAAGACGGAAACAAACGGCGCTCCACTGCATGCCAGGCATCTGCCGGCGGCTGCATGCTGGGCACCGATTTATTGAACGGCTGCAAACGTCGCTCCCATAGCCAAACCTGTCGACGCAATTTCGGCGACACCATCATCCAACGCTCGAAACGCCTGCGCGCAGCACCGTGCAAGGTCCCCACCACATACTCTGCCGCCAGCGCATGGTTACGCTCGTGATTATCCGGCTTCATGGTCCCAGACACCGGCGCAATACACTGAGCCCGCGGCGCACCCAGCTTTTCGTGGTGCCCAGAGGCTGGCCCATGGCAACTGCCAACTCTTGGTGGGTAAACCCCCGGAAGTAGGCCATCTCAATACTGTTACGGTAGCGCTCATCCAGATCGCGCAAACAATCACTCAAACGCTGTCGATCCACCATGTCACTCGCATTCTGCATGGGCCCCGGCTTGTCGCAAGCATGATTCTGCGCCACCGAATCGAATTCCACATCGATACGCCGCCGACGCAGTGCATCCAGCCCCCGGTAGCGACAAATGGACATCACCCAAGTGAGCACCGAGCCCCGTTCCGCATGGTATTCACCGGCGTGATGCCACACCTGTATATAGGTTTCCTGCAGCACGTCATTGGCCTCGTCGTTATCACGCAGCAGTTGCATGCACTGCCCGTACACCGCACGGCTAGTTTGTTGATACAGGCCTGCAAAGGCAGCGCGATCTCCCTGCGCCACTTTTGCCAGCTGATCCACCAGCATGCCTTCCCTTGCTGCCATAACGAGGTTCTCCGGACGCGCCGTTGAGTAGACCTCCTTAATGACAGCTTACCTGTTAGTAATACGTGAAAAATCGCATAACGGATGTAGGAAAAACAAAATTTTTTTGCATCCAATAAGCGCTCTGCTACGTACCGTAGAGGACACAAATAAAAGGAGTGTTCGTATGTTACGCCGCCCGGTTCTCTTACCCGCGGTCTGCACCGCAGCCGCGCTACTCGCCAGCAGCACTACGCTGGCGTCCAGCCACCGCGAAGCCCCGTTCATTACCGGCATGCCCAAAGTCGATGGCACGGACTTCTACATGTTCAACAGCTATGAGTCCGGCCGTGATGGGTATGTGACCCTGATCGCCAACTACCTACCGCTACAGGATGCCTACGGCGGTCCCAATTATTTCTCCCTGGACGATGATGCCATTTACGAAATTCATATCGATAATGACGGCAACGCCATGGAAGACATTACCTTCCAATTCGAATTCAACACCGAACGCAAAAACGCCACGGTCAATGTGGGGGGCACTGACGTACCGGTACCACTGATCAACATTGGCGCCATCACCGCCAACGACACCAGCGCCCAGAACGTGCTGGAAAGTTACACCGTAAAAATGATCACCGGCGATCGCCGTACCGGTAACATGCAAAGCATCACCAATGCCGGCAGCGGCGAAGACACCTTTGCAAAACCAGTGGACAACATCGGCACCAAATCCATCGCCGATTATGCCACCTATGCCGATAACTTTATTTACGATGTCACCCTTCCGGACTGCCCCATGCCCGGCAAGGTATTCGTTGGCCAACGCCAAGAAGGCTTTGTGGTGAATCTGGGCGAAGTGTTTGACCTGATTTCCCTTGATCCACTGGGCGCCCGTGATTCGCGCAGCAACACCATCGGCGACAAGAACGTCACCAGCTTGGCACTGGAAGTGCCAGCCGACTGCCTGACCGGAGACAATACGGTAATCGGTGGTTGGACCACCGCCAGCATCCGCCAGGCTAGCGTAATCAACCCAGCGCCGCAGGGCTCCAGCACCACCGCCAGCGAGGAAGCCAAAGGTCCGGCGGTGAAAGGCGGCGCCTATACCCAGGTATCGCGCCTCGGCTCGCCGCTGGTCAACGAGGTGGTGATCGGTCTGCCCGACAAAGATCGTTTCAACGCCAGTGAACCCAAGGACGATGGCCAGTTCGCCACCTATGTGACCAACCCGAGCCTGCCCGCCCTGGTGAATGTGCTGTTCAGCGTACCCGCCCCGGAAACCCCGCGTAACGATCTGGTCACTGTGTTCCTCACAGGTGTCCCCGGTGTCACCCAGCTGCCCACCGTAACCGCCAGTGAAATGCTGCGCCTGAATACCGGCATCCCGGCCACCGCCGCTGGTGCCCAAGTCGACCTCGGTGTTGCTGGGGGGGACTTTGCCGGCTTCCCCAATGGCCGCCGCCCTGTGGATGACGTGGTCGACATTGCCCTTACCGCCGCCGAAGGCTTCCTCTGCGGGGCCGATGTGAACGGCGCCGATCCCGGTGGAGAAATCGGTAATTGCGGTACCCAAGACAGTCAGGTCAATGGCGGTGCCATCGTCAATGACGGCGCCCTGCCCGACCCCGCCGCTTACCTGACCATGTTCCCGTACCTGAACACACCGCTGCCCGGTGCCGATAACGTGGCCGCTGCGCCGTAACCGCGCGCCATCACAGGAGGACATCATGCGTTTATTACTGGCAACCACGGTTTCACTGGCCACCCTCGGGCTTGTTGCCTGCGGCGGTGACCATGACAACGATTCGCCGCCACCCAGAGCGAAAGCCACGGTGGACTACACAGCCTTTGTGAAAACCCAGCTGGCCGCCACCAGCGATACCACCGACCCGGTTAGCGTGAACAACCTGCGTTTCCGGAACCAGACCGGTAGCAACCAGGATGCCTATAATAGTGTCCTGGACTAACCCCCAAACAGGCCGCCGGTTTCCGGCGGCCTTACTCATTCTCTGCGGGGGGCTGCTGGCCGGAACGGCACAGGCAGCCCCCTACACCCCTGACACTAACGCCACGGTGTTGGCCACCCTGTCAGATTCGCAACAGGCACTGACACCCGCCAACCCACCACAAAACGAGGCCGATGCGCTACGCTTGGCCCGCACCCAAATTGATTACGGCCGCCAGCAGGGCGACCCACGCTTTCTTGGCTACGCACAACGCACCCTGGCCCCGTTCTCCCAACCACCGTCACCAGCGGTGAACCTGCTGTGGGCGGACATTGAGCAACAACGCCACCAGTTCACCCAGGCCCGAATTCGCCTGACCGCCCTACTGGAACAGCACCCGAATCAGGGCCAGGGCTGGCTGATGCTGGCTAACATTGAGCGGGTGCAAGGTCAGTTCGATGCTGCCCAGCAAGCCTGCCGTCAGGGCGCCAACAGCCTGCCGCCCACAACCGTGGTGTTATGCCAGGCCAGTGTGCAGGCCATGACAGGCCAACATCAGCAGGCCTACGCCATACTGCAGTCACTGGCCGACAGCCGTCTGGTCAGCGACACAACCCAGACCGTCTGGCTACAGACACTGATCGCCGAAATGGCCATTCAGCAGGGCGAACCGGAACGCGCACAGCAGGCGTTGGATACGGCGCTGGCCCTCGCTCCACAGGATGCCTATGCGCGATATCTACAAAGCGACCTGTGGCTTCAGGAAGGCAAACCCGACGCCGCGATTGAGAACCTGAAAAACTGGCAAGATCGTGACAATGCCTTGCTGCGCCTGGCCATTGCCGGCCAGCGTAGTCAGCACCCCCACGCCAACCAGTGGCAACAGGCCTACCAACAACGTTTGGAAGCGGCTGAAAAAGCCGGCCGCAGCGTGCATCAGCGCGAACTGGCCCGCTACCTGCTCCAGGTCACCTCCTCGCCCGACGAAGCCCTCGCGGTGGCCCAGAAAAACTGGGAACAGCAAAAGGAACTGGCCGATTTGCGCCTATTGCTCGCGGCGGCCACGGCCGCCAACAACACCGATGTCCGGGCCACCGTCCGGGATTTCATCGATAGCCACGGCGTCCATGACGCGGTTCTCCAAGCGCAATGGTCGGAGGCTCAACCATGAAGCATGGCTTGATACTGATGCTGCTTCTCGCCTGCGCCCCAGCGTTTGCCCACAAGCCCAGCGACAGCTACCTGACCCTGAACAGCACCTCCGACAGCCCGCAAATTGACGGCCGCTGGGACATTGCCTTGCGCGACCTGCAACTGGTAATCGATCTGGACAACAACAACGATGGCAACATCACTTGGGGCGAACTGCGCAGCCGTCAGCTCGAACTAGCACAGCAAGTCCTGCCGATGCTCACCGTTCAAGCCGGGCAAGGCGGCGCCCGCCAATCCTGCCCGCTCACGCTCACCGGCCTACAAGCCAATGACCATGTGGACGGCACCTACGCCGCCCTGCATTTCCAAGGCGACTGCGCCGTGGCGACAACACAGCTGGCTGTTCACTACCGTTTCCTGTTCGACCGGGACCCCAGCCATCATGGCCTGCTCAAGGCGAACCACGACGGCACCGAACTGGCGGTCACCTTCAGTGACAACCAACGTAGACACCTGCTCGATACCAGCCGCACTGGACAGTGGCACGCCTTTCAGGGCTTTGTGCATCAGGGTATCCACCACATCCTGATCGGTTACGATCACATCCTGTTCCTGCTCACCCTGTTGTTCCCCGCCGTGCTCGTCTGGCAACGGGGCCGCTGGCAGCCGGCGCCCACCATGCGCGGCGCGTTGACCCAGACCCTGGCCATCGTCACTGCCTTTACCGTCACCCATTCGCTAACCCTGGCACTAGCCACACTGGGCATCATCACACTGCCCGCCTGGCTGGTGGAATCCGCCATCGCCTTCACCGTCGCTCTCGGCGCCGCCGCCAATTTGCTGCCCGGGCTGTTCCCGAAACGCTGGATCATGGCCTTCGTGTTTGGCCTGGTTCACGGGCTAGGATTTGCATCGGTACTGGCGGACTTGGGGCTCATGGGCGACGGCATTTTATTGCCGTTGTTGGGTTTCAATATCGGCGTGGAACTGGGTCAGATCGCCATCGTGCTGCTATTTGTGCCGCTGGCCTATCTGTTACGGGATACAAAGCTGTACAAGCGTGTCTTTGTGCCGGTGGGTTCGGTGGCCATCATGGTGCTGGCCGGGGTCTGGCTGGTGGAAAGGCTTAGCTGATTTGCTGACAATAATATCCTCCTGCGCACCATAGAGGACTATCTAAAAGCGCTCCCGCCTCTGGCAAGGAAACGGTTTCGAGATACGAGAGGCTCGTCACTGAGAAGCCCTTCGCCATGTAGGCATGAGCTCTACAGATAGAACCGCGCGCACAAAAAAGCCGCCTTGGGAAACCAGGGCGGCTTTTTGAAGCTGAAAAACGCGAAGGCACGGAGCTGAATGTCAGATGGCCGACTACACGCCCGTCCGCGTTTTCACTTTCAACTACAACGTTTACAGCACTTCAATAATGGTAGCGTTTGCCGTCCCTAAGCCTTCACAGATAGTCAGCAGGCCGTACTTGCCACCACGGCGCTTGAGCTCATAGACCAGCGTACCCATCAACTTGGAGCCAGTGGCCCCCAGTGGGTGGCCTAACGCCTGGGCACCACCGTTCACGTTCATTTTTTCGTAATCCGCACCCAGCGCCTTCATCCAGGCCAATGGCACCGAGCCAAACGCTTCGTTCACTTCATACAGATCAATATCCGCCATACTCATGCCGGCCTGCTTAAGCACTTTCTCAGTGGCCGGGATCGGGCCTTCCAATACCATGGTCGGGTCAGAGCCCACCACCGCCATGGCATGAATACGCGCCAGCGGTGTCAAACCCAGTTCTTTAACCGCAGCCTCGCTGGCGATCATAACGGCGGAAGCCCCGTCCGTTATCTGGCTCGCGTTGGCGGCACTGATATGCCCCCCTTCCTGCAGAGGCTCTAGCGCTTTGATCGCGTCCAGCTCTGCTTCCCAGCGGATCCCTTCATCGACCACATGGTCTTCCTGAGAGCCGTCTTCCAGGGTCACCGGTACCGGGATGATCTCATCGCTGAAACGACCCTCTTGCGTCGCTGCAGCACCGCGCTTGTGGGAGTCATAGGCGAACTGGTCTAGCTCTGCTTTGCTTACTCCGTATTTTTCCGCCATACGCTCAGCCCCATGGAATTGGCTGAAGGTTGCACTGGGGTATCGCTTGCTGATTTCACCGGTAAACGGATTGCCCAGTTCTTTCACCGCAAGCACCGTGGAACCGATCGGCAGCTGGCTCATGGATTCCACACCCCCCGCAATCACCAAATCCTGAGTGCCACTCATCACTGCCTGGGCTGCAAAGTGGATGGCCTGCTGGGAAGACCCACACTGGCGGTCAATCGTAACCCCCGGCACAGATTCCGGTAGGCAGGAACTCATAATGGAAGTGCGCGCCACGTTAAAGGCCTGTGGGCCAATCTGGCTCACACAACCAAAAATCACGTCGTCGACTTTCTCCGGAGCCACCCCCGTGCGCTCTACCACTGCATCAATAACACGACCGCCCATGTCCGCCGGGTGTACCTTGCTCAGCCGACCGTTCTTTTTACCACCCGCGGTACGCACCGCCGCTACGATATATGCTTCTGCCACCGTACTCTCCTCGTCATCACAGTCTGTTGACTATCAGGTCATAAAGATGAAATCGAGGCTACGCCCCCTCCATAAGAAACCTCAATGACCAAAATGGGCCGCCGGGCGTGGATCTAGTCATTTCCGGGTCAACGCGAGTGTCGGGAAAATGAAGATATTCGATTACATAGCCAACAGTATCGTGAGCACTATGCACCTCCCTGCCCCCGCTAGGCTTGTTCACTAACATGTTGCAAAATTAACGACGTCAGTCCGCGGGCACTACCGAAATATTCCAGTAGCTCAATCGACAAATCCGGGAAGCGCTGACGGGCATCTTCTACTTGAGCGGGGATATCCCTTCCTACATGCTTACCCTTGTTAAAGAACAGGGGATACAGCTGCACCGTTTCCACCGGTTGATGTTCCAGCTGTTGAATCGCTTCGATCAATGAGGGGTTGGCGAGTTCGAGAAAACAGGGCAACACGGCCACATATTCTTGCCCGGCACCGGGGCCAGACTCTGCCACCGTATTCACCAGCACACGAAATTCATCGTTCGCCGTTTCACTGCGGCTGCCATGGGCCATGATCAATAAGGCTTTGGACATGATAGTTCCTTCGGAGCTGTTGAAAGTTGAAAGCTAAAAGCTGCAAGGGTTTCACTGAGCGCGGGTGTTGGCCTCGCTTGAATTTTTAACTTTCAACTTGCAACGCAAAGGCTTGCTCTATAACGATTGCGTGCCGGCGGGCCAGCGCCTCACGATCGTCATCGTAGCCGCCACCAATCACCGTTGCTATAGGAATATTCCGGCTTCGGCAACGGGCGATGACACCCCGGTCTCGATCGGCGATGCCTTGCTCAGAAATATGCAGCCGTCCTAACGGATCATGCTGGAAAATATCCACCCCGGCATCGTAAAGCACCAGATCCGGCTGCTCTGATTTCAGCAATGATTCCAACGTGGAAAATACCGTATCCAGATAATCCTGATCCGTCATCCCCAGCGGCAAACCCACATCCAGATCACTACGCATTTTGCGAACAGGAAAGTTTTTCTCGCAGTGAATGGAACACGTGAAAGCCCGAGGCTCATCCGCCAGCATGGCAGCCGTGCCATCGCCCTGGTGAACATCGCAGTCAAACATCAACACCTTGTTGACCACGCCCCGATCCAACAACTGGCGGCCCGCAAACACCTGATCATTGAAAATACAAAAACCGGAACCGAAATCGTAATGGGCATGATGGGTGCCGCCGGCTAGGTGGCAGGCAATACCATGTTCTAATGCCAACTGAGTTGTCATTAACGTTCCCATAGGCGCAATACAGGATCGCTTCAGTAAGGCTTCACTCCAGGGCAACCCCATGCGCCGCAACGCCTTGGCACCCAGCGTACCGTTCACCATGGCCGATACGTACTGCGGGCAGTGAGCCTGGCTTAATAGTGCGGCCTTGGCCCGACCGGGACGGAATTCGTTATCGACACACGCAATCCTGCGGCGCCGCAAATGGGTGTGTAATAGAGAAAATTTCTCCATGGGGAAGCGGTGTTTCCCAGGAAACAGAAAACTGTATTCGGGGTGATACACAAGCGGCAGCACGGGCGACCTGACAGGCTGTGGTAGGTCGCCGTATTGTGTCGTTTCAAAGATAAACCGGCAAATAACTCAGGATTCAGCGGAGGCCTTGCCCCCTTCACCCAACACCCGGTACAGAGTGACGCGAGACTGATACTGGTTATAAATCAGGTCGAGACTGTTCTGGCGGGCACTGTTAAAGCTGCTTTGTGCACTGAGCACATCCGTGAGTTCAGTTTCTCCTTCCCGATAACGAACCTGTGCTATTCGGTAAGCTTCCTCTGCTTGCCGATATGCCTCTCCACGGTACTGCTGCTGCGCGGCCAATCCCTGCACGTTACTCAGTGATTGTTCCACTTCTTGCAGAGCCACCAACAAAGTGCCCGTGTAGCTGGCCACCCGCTCTTCCCAAACAGCCTTGCTCTGGTCAATTCGTGCATCGCGGGCACCGCCATCGAACAGGGTTTGCGCCAACGACACGCCCAGGCTGTACACCGCATCGCCATTAAACAACGAAGACAGTGCGCTACTGGCATAACCACCATTGCCGGTGAGCGTAATAGAGGGCCAGTAGTCCGCCCGGGCGGCGGCCACGGAATAGTCCGCCGCCATCAAGCTGGCCTGAGCCTGAGCAACATCCGGGCGCTGGGCCAGCACCTGATCCGGTAGCCCGGCCTGAATTTCCGGTAATTGCAGGCTACTCAGAGCGCCACCGCCCACCTGGAATGCCTGCGGCATTTCGCCCACCAATACCGCCAGAGCATAGCGGCTCTGGCGAAGTTGATGACGCAGGGAGGGCAGCTGCGCCTCCACATTGGCGACCACCGTTTTCTGCTGAGCCAGATTCTGGGGAGAAACGGCACCGTTCTCTACCTTGGCTTGCACCACATCTAATACTTGCTGGGCCAGCGCCAGGTTTTCTTCTGACAGCGCCAGATTGTCCTGCAGGTATAACACCTGCAGATAGGTATTCACTACGCTGGCAATGACCGTGAGCTGCACGGTATCACGGCTGAACTGGCTCGCCAGCAGGGAAGCTCGCGCCACATCACGGCTATTGCGAAGCTGCCCCCACAGATCCAGCTCGTAACTGGCACTCAGTGAGGCGTTGTAACTTTCACTGCTTCCGCCCTCGCCAAATACACCGTTGCGGCTGCCACCGGCGCCCAACCCCAAGGTCGGGAACAATGCCGAACCCGCCTGGCCCAATTGCGCGTCAGCCTGCTCAACTCGCGCCGCCGCCACCAGCAAATCCGTATTGGCCGCCAGCGCCTTTTCCACCAGCTGATCCAGCTCCGCGCTGTTAAATTGTTGCCACCATTGCGGGTGGTTCACCATGGCCTCACTGGCCTGCTGCTGGTTGAGCCATTGCGTTGGCATTCCCTGTTCCGGAGCTTGCAGGCCGGACTGCATGGCACAGCCGGAAAGCAAAACAAATACCATCACCCACAACTGTTTATTGATTGCCTTAATCATTACTGAGCGCCTCCACTGGGTTTAGGCGCGCGGCCTTCAACGCAGGTGCAAAACCAAATAACAAACCGATTCCCGCAGCGCAGACAAAAGACACCACCATGACCGGCACGGAGAACACAATCGCCATGCCAAACAGCATCAATAACCAACTCACCAATCCCCCTATCACTACGCCAACAATGCCGCCCAAGGCCGATACCACCACCGACTCGGTAAGAAATTGCTGAAGAATATTGCGCTGTCTTGCCCCGGTAGCCATACGGATACCAATTTCATGGATACGTTCGGTCACACTCACCAACATGATATTCATCACTCCGATTCCGCCGACTAACAAGGAAATGGCGGCAATGGAACCGAGCAGAGCCGTTAAGGTGTTTTGGGTTTCCGACACCATTTCCAGCAGCGAGGCCATGTTGAAAACGCGCACATCCTGCTTGCCATGACGCTGGGTTAACAGCGCCACCGCAGCGGCTTCCGTGGCATCGATTTGCGTCACATCATCCACCGCTACCGTAATAGAGTTAAGATAGTTTTGTCCGAATAAACGCAGGGTTCCGGTGGACAGTGGAACAATGACCACATCATCCTGATCCTCCCCCCGATCACTGGCGCCCTGAGCGCTCATCACACCAATTACTTGAAAAGGAATACTGTCGAGTAACAGGAACTGCCCCAATGGATCACCCTCCGGAAACAGATTCTCTTTTACTGTCTGGCCAATCACAGCCACCGGAGAATAGCTCTTGAGATCCTCCTCCCCGAAAAATATTCCCTGCACAGGCTGCCAATCACGTAGCGATGGAAAATCTTCGTTCACCGCCTGCACACTGGTCGAGATATCCATACCATTGGCCCGGGCAGTCACATTCCCAGAAATTTCCGGTACCGCGATGCTTATATTAGGAAGGGACTCTAACGCTTGCGCATCCGCTGGCACCAAGGTGGCAATCACGCCATCCGCCACTCGTTGCATGCCCCGGTCCGGGCGAACGACTAGAAGATTGGTGCCACGCTCATTGATCTGTGCCACCACATCCTGTTTTGCGCCCTCACCAATCGCTAACATCACCACTACCGCACCAACGCCAATAACAATGCCAAGTAATGTCAGCAGGGTGCGCATCCAATTAGCACGCAAAGAACGCAAAGCCATAACAACCGCTTCCATCACCTCACCAGGATCCGGCATCACGGATTCTTTTGGCGGCGCTGACACTGGTTTGGCGCGCTCATGGAGATGATCATGATGTCGCGTATCGCTAATCAGGTTGCCATCATGAATCTCCACTACCCGGTCCGCATGGGCGGCCACCTTGGCGTCATGGGTAATCACAATAACGGTGTGGCCTTGCTCCGCCAGGCTGCGCAGCTGATCCATTACCGCTTCCCCACTGGCGCTGTCCAGCGCACCGGTGGGCTCGTCGGCAAGAATCACCTTGCCGCCATTCATCAAGGCCCGAGCAATAGATACCCGCTGCTGCTGCCCCCCGGAAAGTTGGCTCGGGCGATTTTCCAGGCGATCTTCAAGACCAAGATCCGTCAGTAACTGCTGCGCTCGCTGTTTGCGCTCTTCTCGGGGCACGCCTGCATAAATAGCCGGCAACGCTACGTTTTCCCACGCACTGGCGGTGCCAATCAAGTGATAACTCTGGAATACGAACCCAAACATTTCCCGACGCAACCAGGCCAGCTGGTCATGATCCATGGCCGTCACCGGTTGGCCGGAAAAGCGATATTCTCCGTCACTGGGTTGATCAAGACAGCCAAGAATATGCATCAGGGTAGATTTCCCCGAACCGGAGCTGCCCATAATGGCGAGAAACTCCCCCGCCTCAATGGACAAATCAATGCCGTGCAAGACTTCTACATCTTGATCCCCGGCAGGATAACGCTTGCGAATGTTACACAGTTCAATCAACGGCATTAGAACCGTCCTTGACGTGGCAGACTATCCTTGTTTTTTTTCAACGCGACATTGCCACCCGCCTGGCTCAACGTCACAACATCGCCCTCTTCAAGCCCCTCCTCAACCACGATACGAACGCGGTTGTCGATACCGGTTTTCACTGGTTGATCCTTTGGTTCCCCCTTGCTATCCAGCACCTGAACTTTCCACGCCCCTCGCCCCGCTCGCTTTACGGCAGCCATCGGCAAGCTCAGCACATCGCGGGCGGAATTAACCACGAAGAAAACCTGCGCGGTCATCCCCGACATTAACTGACTATTATCGTTAGCCACATCAAACTCAGCGGTGTACAGGACCACATTGTTCACCACTTCCGGCGTAGGCAGCACTTGCCGTAGCTCACTGTCGTAGCGCACCGTCTCATTGCCAAGGGTGTTGAAATAAACCGGCATGCCTGCGCTTAGTCGATGAACGTCTGCCTCGGACACTTCCGTAGAAATCGTCATCACGGACAGGTCAGCAATGCGCATCAGTGTCGGGGTGGTCTGGTTAGCGTTAAGCGTCTGGCCTTCACGGGCGTCCAGGCTCACAACCGTGCCACTGCGTGGAGCATAAATTTTCGCATAGCCAAGGGTCGCCTGATCGCCCTCTACACTGGCTTGTTTCTGACGAATCTGTGCTTGCAATACTTTGATCTGGGCACCGGTAATCGCCAAGGTTGACTCGGCACTTTGAAAAGCATCTTCACTGGTAGCATTCGCGTCACGCAAACGCTGCTGACGCTGATATTGAAGCTCAGCCAGATTCAACTCGGCCTGCCGCTGCTCTAACTGAGCACGTAACGCTTCCAGCTCAGCAAGGCCCGCATCTACTTGCGTTTGCTGCACGGAGGCGTCAATTTCAGCCAGCAACTGCTCCTCCTCCACCGAGTCCCCTACATCCACATACAAATGCGTCAACTGCCCTGAGACCTGCGCACCCACATCCACATAATCCCCCGGCTCCAGGGTGCCCAGCGCGGTGACCAGTTCCTCCACATCACCACGCTCCACCGTGGCGGTTTCCCACTGCGTGGCCGGCGCCGACGAAAAGCCCCAGCGCCAACCGGCGAACAACAGGCATACGATTAAAACAACAACGAAAAGAACCGTTTTCGGGAAACGACGAATCCAGCGAGGCATGGGCAATTCCACAGACCAGTAATGATGGTGAGGAATATAACGGGAAATGTTGCAAGAAATGTGGAGAGAGGAAATTGCGAGTTCAAAGTTAAAAGCGCGAACAGCGCTGTGCCACGCAGCCAGAACAACCCCGTGGTCCCGGGAAAAAGAATCGCGGTACTACAGTTTCTAATGTGGCTCTGCCACCGAGCCACGCTTTTCACGTTTCAACGTGGAACGTTGAACTAGAGCAACCACTCCATCCCATGGCGGACCTGGTTACGGGCGTTTTCAGTGATGACCTCGCCGTGGGCCAGGCTGAGTTTTTCAAAGGGCCACTCGAGGATTCGGGTCACGCTGGCGCGGGCTTTGCGCCGGTTCAGATACACCAGCCGTAAAACCGGATGCCAGCCCGGTGATTTCCACAGGCCTCCCAGTTTCAAATACCAGCGAGTGAAGCCATGGTCGCATTGATGGAAGTTTTCAATCAGATCGGCGGCAATTAGCGTTTTACTGGAACAATAATAGAACACCGTCTCGTGTAACATGGATCCTTCGATAAACACCAACTCGAAATCATCCCCCCAGTCTGGATGCGGGGTTTGCGAGAGCACCGCATCCAGTGCCAGATCCTTGCGCTTGCTCGCCAGTTTTGCCGGGCCGTGCAGCACGGCCTGGGGGTAACGCTGTTTCACTTCGCCGGCAAACACATGGTGAAAAAGGTTCGGGCAAACGATATGCGCCACTTCACCTAACGCCGCCAGTTCCCCGGCCAACGCATCGTCCACCGGAACCGGGGAGTGCAGCAACAAACCACCCGAAGACAATTTGACCACAGTCATCCGAGCGCCCACATGCAGCCCCATAAAGTGATGGGGAATGGCATAGGCCCAGACATTATTGGCAACCACTTCAAGTAACGGCACAGCTGACTCCTGAACGGGATATGCACTCAGGATACCTGCTTGACCCCGGTGATACAGCCTATTTGCGTAACGGTTCCAGCAAACCTTCCGTACCGTCCATTTTCAGCATCAGCGCCAGTGCCATCAGCCGGCCCAGCTCGCCTTTCGGGAAACCCTTCTTGGTAAACCACAACAGGTATGGCTCGGGCAGATCGATCAATACCCGGCCGGCATATTTGCCGAAGGGCATGGTGCGTTCAATCAGGGCGGTCAGGTCTTCCTGTTTAAATTCCATAGGGCTCATCTTGATCACAGTGGAGAGGCAGAGACATAAGCTGCCCAACTCGGTGCAGCCTACCGCCCTGCCTTCTCATCGCCAACAACAATAGCCACTTGCTCACGACGTACCGCACCCGCTCTCTTCGGCGGATTCGTTCCGAGCCTGGCGCAAAATCGATACGGCGCTGTGGGTAAACAGGCCCGCAATGGCCACTGCCACCAGCAGGTCTGGCCAACGGCTGTCTAGCCATACCACCAGGGTGCCGGAGATCAGCACAGTCAGATTGGCCAACGCATCATTGCGCGAGCACAGCCAGGCGGATCGAATATTGGCGTCCCCCTGCCGGTGGCGCAGCAATAACAGCGCACTAATCACATTGGCCGACAGCGCCAAACTGGCTACGCCCATCATCAGCTCGCCCTGCGGCGCACTGCCCTGCACCAGCGCCCAAATGCTGTTCGCCAGCACGATCACGCCCATCAACAATAACGACACCCCCTTGATACGGGCTGCGCGTACCCGCCAGGCCACCGACTGTCCCAACGCCCACAGGGTTAAACCATAGGTAGCGGTATCGCCCAGAAAGTCCAGCGCATCGGCCTGCAATGCCCGCGAATCCGCCAGCACCCCAGAGGCCGCCTCCACCACAAACATCACCGCATTAATCGCCAACACGATCCATAGCACTCGCTGGTAATCTGGTGCCGGGTTTTCCACTATCTCGTGATCACAACAACCCATATTGTTTCTCCACTCTCTTTGGGCCCGACATGGCAGTGGCAAACGTCTATTGCTGCCGGTAGCGCCTGCTTGGGCTCCTTGATTTCACTGATTCAGGCTCCATTTAAAAAGATATAGTAACTACAGGTTCAAGCCCAGTTATCGGCCCATGAGGTAATAATCATGCCAACCCTGTTCTCTATCGGCGCGCTCAGTGACGCCACCGGCTGCAAGGTGGAGACGATTCGCTACTACGAAAAAATCGGATTGATGCCGGAACCGGCACGCAGTGAAGGGGGACAGCGACGCTACCATCAGCGCCACCGGGAACGATTGGCCTTTATTCGTCATAGCCGCGAATTGGGCTTCACCCTGGAAGATATTCGCGAGCTGCTCACCATGAGTGAACAGCATGGCTGTGCCGATGATATTGCCCGCCGCCACCTTCAGGCCGTCGAGCAACGAATTCGATCACTCAGCGCCTTGCGCGATGAACTGGGCCGAATGATTAACGAGTGCGAACAAGGGAGGCCTGGCGAATGCCGGGTTATAGAAGTGTTAAGTGATCACCGCAAATGCACCACCGAACATGGCCACTAGACCCAGAGGCCACCTCCTGGCCCTTCCTGTCTCTTCCCGTTACAAGCGCCTTGGCTGACATTTATACAACACGTTATGCACCCATTTACCCCATATGGGTGAGGCATATTCCCGGCAGCTTTCTACAATAAACATAGCCGGCTCTTTTGGGGAGCCAACTAGCTCAACAAAGAAGGGAACAAGGGGAAGATCATGAAATGGACCATTGGCATTGCCACATTACTGGCTTCACAGTTTGCTGCCGCAGACTATTACTCCAGCCTGGACGATGACACCTGTTGGGATGCTCGCAACAGTGGCGGCGGCCCCTGCATGGTGGTGCACAACACCAAGTGGAGCCAGTACAGCAAAGGGAATTTTATCGTTACTTACCGCAATTCCTGCAACAATCGAATCTACGCCCGTTTCTGCAATGAACGCAAAGACGGCTCTGAAGATTGCGGCGCCTCCGGCATCGGGGCCGGTAAAACCAAGAGTTGGTCTACATCCAACGCCAATGGCCGCTACAGTTACAGATCCATTGGGGTCGAACGGGGCTCCAAGGACTGGGTGTGCAGCGGCAAGGTATCCGACTGGCACGATTAACATTCAGTGGCTTGTTTTTGGCGCCCGCCATCACGGGCGCCTAACCTGACCAGAGATGGTTATCCCAGCCGCCCCCCGGCAATGCCAGCCACTGCCCCTGCACATCCGCAGTACGGCTCTCGAAGTAACGGCATTTGCCCTGCCCCGAGGTCACCGCAAACCCGCCCGGCACTGCCCCCACACCGGCACAATCTGACATCGGCGTATCCAGCAAGGTCTCCCCGCTGTCCAAATCCCAGATAAAGAACCGGTTGCCCCGTGGCGCCGTCATGGCCACTTGCCGTTGCTGGCGATGAATGGCGATGCTGGCGGTGTACTGATCCATCATTGCCAGCTGTGTCTGGCTAACAGGAAACGTTTGATAGGCCTCACCGGGGCGCTTGATGGCCAGCAACGGCACACGGTTATAGGCGGGGCCATGATATTGCTGCCCTGTCACCACCGTGCCGTCGCCAGCCACATCCAGGTGACGAATACTGCTTTGCGTATCCGTGAGAGTTTCCTTGCTGATTAGCGCACCGTGACGATCCATGATCACTAGGCTGGGGGTCATGGTCTCCAGGTTCATTTGTTGGCGGCTGAGCCCGTCAGTGCGGATACCACCGTTACCAATCACCAGGGATTCTCCCTCTGGCATCCAGGCCAGTTCGTGGGGGCCAACACCATGGGTGGACGCTTCACCGTCATGGACTAGCTGCAAAGCAGCGTGATCCAACCGGTAGCGCCCCAGCACGCCACGGCCGGGCTCATTGAGATCGTTTTCGGTGGTGTACAACCATTGGCCCTGCGCATGGAACACGGCATGGCCATAGAAGTGTCGATACGGCTGGCTGTGCAGGGTTTGCAGCAAAGAGCCGTCGCGCAGATCCAACAGATAACTTTCCCTTGCTGGCCGGCGCCCCACAAACAAAGCAACAGGCAGGAAAGGATGGCGAGCCACCGCATGGCAGCGTTCGCGCACTGGCGTCGCGAATGCCCGCTGGCCATTCAAGTAATAACCCATGGCATAGTGCCGGCCGGCATCATCGTTGCGCGCGGAAAGCAGCAGGGGCGACTCGCCCGCCGTTCCGGTCCACAGTGACCCGCCACCCAGAGCGGCCACACCGGCCATCGCCGCACCAGCACCCAGCAAGTTCCGTCGTGTTAGTGGCATAACGCTCTCCACAAGCTTGCATCGCCCACTCCGACCACGCTTTTTAACTATTAACGCGCAACGGACTCTAGTCGCCGTCGTTGGCGTTAAAACCAATCTGGATATTCAGTGCCCGAGCCAGCTCTATCTGCTGCCGATTTTCCAATTGATCCAGCGCGGTATAAAGCGCCGCCAACGTATCCCTGTGGGAGGGGGCCTGCACCAATTCCACCAGCGAGCCAGGCAATGCCTTCATCCGGCTATGCACATCTGCGTAGGCCTGATCAATATCACTCACCAGGCCTTCATCGCTCACCAGAGAACGGACCCGCTGCCATACCACCCGCGCGCCTTTTAGTGACGCTTGCAGGTTTTCAATAGATTGCTGGCTACGCCAAGCTTCCGCCTGATAGGGCTGCGCCACGCCCTTATTCAGGCGGCCCATGGGCACACCCAATTTTTTCTTCAGCACGTCCACACCGGTAATCTGCACCCGCAGAATCGCCGCCAGACCATCATCCGCAATGGCATAGCGCTCGTTGGGAAAATCGCTTAACTGCAACAACATTCCCTCAGGCCCACGCCACAGCGTCAACACCTCTTCAGACAACGCCCATTGGTGGTTCGCAATACCCTTCAGTAACGGACAATAGCGATCACGGCTGGAAGCCAGTGCTATCGATTCATCAAACAGCACATATTCAAAAGCGGTTAGCCCCTGCACTACCACACTGGCCTTCTCCAGCTGCTCACCGGTGAGCGGGCCGGCCTCGTCTAACAACGCTTCGGTCTGTCGAACCACCAGGTTGCGTTTGTCGGGCCAGAACTGAACCTGCCAGCTACGATTGCCTTCCGACAACGGGCCGATCATCAACGGCTGCAAGTAAGACCACTGTGACTGGGCGTGAAAAAATGCGGCCTTCATCTTTTCCACCGAGGCCTGCGGGTCCGCGCAGTACGCCTCCACACTGTCCATCAGCGCGGCATTGCTGTCGTGCCATTGTTGGTGAGCCGGCAATAACACCTCAGTGGCCAGCTGAACAGTGACCTCCTGCCGAGGGTTGCTACACGCTGCCAGCATCAACACGGACAACACAACCGCCCCCTGCATAATCAAAGCACGCATGGTGAATCCTCGACCTTAATCGTCGTTATAAAGAGTTCAAGAAAGCCAACAACGCCGCGCGCTGACTAGCATCAAACGCCAACACCTCATCCCGAGACTGAGCCGCCTCACCTTCGTGCCAGAGAATCGCTTCCATTAGATTGCGGGCGCGGCCATCGTGGAGAAACTGAGTATGGCCATTCACTGCCTCGGTGAGGCCAATACCCCACAGCGGCGGGGTACGCCACTCCTGGCCATTAGCCAAAAACTCCGGGCGACCGTCCGCTAAACCCGGCCCCATGTCATGGAGCAACAAATCGGTGTAGGGACGAATCGTCTGGTTGGCCAGCTCCGGCTCCGCGGCCTCGGCTCCGGTGGTGAACACGGCCACATGGCAGCCTTGGCAATTCGCTTGGAAGAACAGGCTTTTACCCGCCAGCACCTGTTTATCGTCTACATTACGGCGGGCCGGCACGGCCAGGTTGCGGGTATAAAACGTGACGTTATCGAGGATGGAATCACTCACCTCCGCGTCGCCGCCGTTGGGCATGGCCAGGCAATCGTGCTGGGCCGGGGAGCAGGAATCGGTGGGCACCAAATGGCTGGTAAGGCCCATGTCATTAGCGAAGGCTTCCGCATTTTGCTGGCGCAAGCTGGGCTGCCCTGCCTTCCAGCCAAAACGTCCCATGGCCGTGGTGTCATTACGGCGATCCCAAACGCGATTTGCCCGGCCACTGATACCGTCACCGTCCGCATCCTCCGGGTCAGCATGGGCTAACAGGTCTGCCTCCGGAATGGCTTCCAGCAACCCCAAACCAATCACCGGCGGGGCAATACGCGCGGAAAACAGCGTGGCAGGATGCATGTCTCCGTACGCCAAGTTACTGAAACTCAGTCGAGGCACCCGCAGCGAGACTTGGTAGCCATCGTTAAAAGTGACAATCCGGGGGCGGTAATCCATCCGCACCCGGCCTTCCGGCTCAACCCCGGGAATGGCCGCATCCTGAAATTGCCCGCCATAGGTTGGCTCGGGCATTAACCCACCCTGGGTCAAATCATCTTCTGCTTTAGCAGGCACCGACAACCGCACCAGCATGGAAACCGCTTGTTTGGCCTCAGGGCCAGGCGGGTGGCCTCGGCCATCCTTGATGTGACAGTTCTGACAGGCGTTGGTATTGAATAACGGGCCAAGCCCGTCACGGGCATCGGTGGAGGCCGGAGCAATGACCCACGGGTTCCGGAAAAAACTATTACCCACACTGAAATCCAGGCGTCGGGACGGTGACAGATTCGCCAGCGGTAACGAAAACGCATTCTGGTCGGTCTTAATGACCGTAGTCTCGCCCGCAGACAGGTGCTCACCGGGTTCTGCTGCAGTGAAATTGGGGCCCTGACCGCAGGCCGCAAACAAAGCAGCCAGAGTCAGCAGGAGATATCGCAAGGGCTGGTCATCCTTCTATTCTTGTTGGTACAGCGTAAACGGACCAGGCAGCCCGTAGAATCTACGCCCCACCCGGCCTCGCTTCAGAAGCTGTGGCTGGCCGTATCCGGGTTCAGAGCCTGAATGTTCAGCGCCCGCGCCGCCTTTTCGATACTGGTAGTCTGTGCCACCAAAGAATCAATGGCCGCATTTACCGTGGCCGCACCGTCGCTGTTACCCGGCGCAATCAACTGATCGAAATGGGTGCCGTTGTTCGCGCTGTCCACTAGCGCCTGTAGCGCCGCTTCACTGGCCTCCAGGTCAGTTTTCAATTGATTATCAATGACCGGCTTGTTGGCCGCTACCAAGTCACTCAAGGAAGGGCCGGTCAAGGTTTCACCATTCACTCGCCGATACTCGCCCTGATACACATTGCGAATACCCTTGCCATTATAAAAATGCGACGCATGAGTGTTGTCACTAAAGCAGTCGTGCTCATCTTCCGAGGAGTGCGCCGCCAGCGCTACTTTCATTCGCTCACCCGCCAATTCCCCCAAAGACAGACTGCCCATACCGAACAGCATCTTACGAAGGCCGTTCTCCACGGTGTCGGCTTCCAGCTCAGCCCGGTAGTTTTCCTCGCCCGAGCGCCATTCGTCCACCATCACCTCCAAATCGTCAATCAGCAGATCGGTGACCACAGACAGGTATTCACGGCGACGCTGGTTATGCCCTCCGGTGGCCTGCGGGCCAGTGGCAAAGTCCGAGGCGGGGCGCTCGCCAGCACCAGCCTCAGTGCCATTCAAGTCCTGCCCCCACAACAAAAATTCAATAGCATGATAGCCGGTAGCCACATTCACCTCGGAGCCGCCCAACTCATTCAAGCTGGCTAACAACTCTGGGCTCAGCTCAGTTAGATCCAGCGTCTGCTCACCAATCTTTAGAGATTGGCTGGCAATAATATTGGCGCGAGCACCAGGATTGCCCATCACCGCCTGATAATCCTCAGCCACATAATCGATTAAACCTTCATCCAGCGGCCATGCGTTCACCTGTCCTTCCCATTCATCCACCACCACGTTGCCAAAGCGGAAAACCTCGCTCTGCATATAAGGGATCCGAGCAGCACGCCAGGCATCCCGCGCCGCCATCAGGTTATCTTCTGTGGGCGCAGCCAGCAGCGTATCGATATGGGTTTTCAGCTCACGAGCTTCGGCAAGCGCATCGGTATAGGTCGCCAGCGCCACGTCAGCATAGTGTCTGACTACCTTTTTGCCTTGCGCCTGATCATAGACGGGGGCAACAGCTGCGCCGGTGGATTGCGGTTCGTCGCTACAGGCAGACAAAAACAGGGTAACCAGTAAAAGGCCCCCAGTGGACAGGCGAGTCAGCATGAAAATTCCTCGATCAGATCGCATAGCACAAGCAAACGCGCCGACCAGATCGACGCGGAAACAGTCCGGGCGCACATAATGCGAATTATTCTCATCTTTTTAAAGGGCTGTGTGCAAAATTCGCCCATTCCCGGTGTTTTTTTCGCCACAATTCACCGCATGCCCCCCAATAAACAAATTGTTTACGGTGAACCCGGTTCACAAAAAGCCTAGAATGGCGCCGCTCTCCGCTCCTTCCTTTAGCTACAGTGCGAGTCGCCCGCCATGACCACCGTTTTATTGATCCTGGTAGCGCTGGGCTTTTTGTCCATCGTCGTCGAAGATATCGTCCATATTGATAAAGCAAAAACCACGCTGTTTTTCGGGTCCTTCGCCTGGTTACTGTTTTTTATTGCCCCCCCGGCTCACCTCAGTCACGACGCGCTGATGAAAAGCCTCAATGAAAACCTGCTGGATATTGCCACCCTGTGGTTATTCCTCATGGCCGCCATGACCTTCGTGGCTTACCTGTCCGGCAAAGGCATTATCGATAGCCTGGTCAACAAACTGCTGCCCGAGCGCATTAGCGAGCGCAAGCTCATGTTGCTCACCGGCGCGTTTGCCTTCCTGTTCTCTTCCATGGCCGACAACATCACCGCCACCCTGGTGTGTATCGCCGTGTTGATGAACCTGAACCTGCCGGTCAAAAAACTAATGCGCTACGTGGTGCTGGTGATATTTTCGGTGAACGCTGGGGGCACCGCGCTGATTACCGGCGATGTCACTACACTGATGATTTTCCTGGCAGGCAAAGTGGAAATTCCGGACCTTCTATTGCTTAGCCTGCCCGCCGCCGGAGCAGTTGCTGCACTGGCATTAATGCTATCGCTGGGGCTCAATGAAGACGTGCATATCAAAAAACAGAACAACGTCATCGAACGCGGAGACAAGGTTATCGCGCTGCTGTTCTTCGGCACCATTGTCGGCACTATCGCGGCCAACGTGGCATTCGGAATTCCGCCGGTGCTGTGCTTCCTGTTCGGTCTATCGTTGATGTTCATGGTGGTGCAGTTCCTAAACAAGGACGAGCCAATTCTGGAATATATCCGCAAGATTGAATTCGACACCCTGCTGTTTTTCCTGGGCGTATTGCTGTTGGTAGGTATGCTCAAGGAGCTGGGTATGCTGGCCTACTTCCCCGCGCTTTATGATGTGATGCCACCCGTGGCCGCTAATTTCCTGGTGGGCTTGGCCTCGGCACTATTCGATAACGTGCCGCTGACCGCCGCGCTGCTCAATTCCGGGATAGAAATGAACTTGCCCCAGTGGCTGTCACTAACCTATTCGGTCGGTGTGGGCGGGTCGCTACTGGTCATTGGCTCCGCCGCCGGGGTGATCGCCATGAGCAAGATCGAAGTGCTCACCTTCGGCAGCTACCTGCGTTACTTCGGCTACCTGTTGGTGGCCTACAGTGTTGGATTTGTGGGGGTACTGGGGTTGGGGCAGCTGGTTTAGCCACCGCCGGCAGGCCGGCTATCGGCTTCGCCGGGGCCGGCTTGCCAACGGCCTGCGCGTTGCAGCTGTTTTTTCCATTTCCGCCAACGCGGTTCTGCATACTTCGGGCGCGGTTTAAGTACCCGTAGCGGCACCCAATCACCCACACCGAACTGGCTCAGCCATTTTTCATCGGGCAAAAAGGCTTCACCCTCATGACACCGGCCAACATAGGCATAACGGAAACGTAACAACCAAAGAACCTCCTCTTCGTTCTCTGGTTCATTGTATTGCGTAACAGCGAGTACCTCGCCATCCACGTTCGCACCATATTTCCTTAGCAAGGCCCGTTCATAGTAATAGCCAATGCTGCTGAAATTGGTCACCACTGCGGTGATTATTATCCCAATACCGATCAACGCAAATAGCCCTCCGCCAAACATCACGCCGCCGTCACCGCTGTCTGCAAACCAGAGCATACCGCCCCCCACGGCGGCAAAAGACAAGCCGAGGGAAAACAGAATGAAAAAGAAAGCGAGATGCCGGCGCACCGACTGCAACAATAGCGGCCAACTAAGCGGCCCAATGGCCATAGGGTGACTCCCGTCCTTGGAAAAGCAGGCAAGGAGCATACCGAAGAACTCCCTGCACACCGAGGACGATCACAGCAGCAATTTAATTAGCGCCGTAAAGGTCGTTATCCAATTCTTTCAAATCGTTATCCAGCTGTTGCCAATTAGCCTGGCCGTCTACGCTGCCTGCACCGGTCAACTCATGGTATTCATCGATGCGCTGTTGCAATTCAGTCAACACATCCTCTAACGCCAGCTGGTGGCGCTCCGCCTCCGTGCTACGGTCTGCTGCACCTTGCTTCTCCAACTGATCCAGCTCGCTCTCCAGTTCGTCCAGCTTGCTTTTAATATCAGCAATCATTTGTTTACCGGTTTCCATAATCAAAACTCCTTTTCAATCCGGGGGATTCCAAACACAGTCCATTTCAGAGTGAGCCCATTTGCCGAGCAGGGTCAAGGCTGCCGCCGACCACAACCCTTACCGCCCGAAAACCTGCCCAGCAATGCGTGTTCTTCGGCCACTAAATGGGTATGGTCGCCGTGACCCAACGCTCAACCGACCAGCGCATTATCATCGCCGGCCTTTCCCTATTAGAATGGACGGCTGGCCTATCCGCACGACACTGGGCGGCACACACAGCCCATGGCTGCGACTGCCGGGTAGGCCCGTTTCGTTCACCGCCGCCATGGACAACCGTATGTACAGGACGCAAACACCCGCGCAAACCGGCCCCGCCGGCAGCCGGCTGGTACAGCTGCTTGCCAGCCTGGACCCCAAAGCGGCCGCGTCCCCCCATCCGTGTTTCGCTGAGCGGCTGGGCCGGCTGTTTGACCTGTCCGACACAATTGCCCTGGATGCTGCCACCCAGCACCGCCCAAAGGGCCCGTTTATAGTTCAGCACGATATTTCAGAGACCCTGCAGGCTGATCTGCTGAAAACCCGCAACACCCTGCTGGAAAACCTGAGCCACAGTTTCGCCGGCAAACAGGCCGCGTCAGTAATCAGCCTGCCAGCATTGAACAACGATAGCCCCGCGGGCAAGCGGCCCACCTTTGGCCCCTATGAGCGTTTCCATCAAGCCCACCAACGGCAGATGATCGCCGCACTGAGCAACCTGCGCCTGCGCACCCGGCGTCAGCTCACTGCCCACAGCGCCGAACTGGCCCGGCTGGCTGAGCTGGATGCGGTGTTCGACCACAGCCTCTCGGCGTATGTGCGCCGCTGCTTCAGTGCCATGCCGGCCTTTCTGGAAAAGCGCTACCGTACCCTGTGGCAACAAGGCCAACACACACCGCCGCAACACTGGATGGCCACCAACGGTTGGCTCACCCAGTTCTGCAAAGAAATTCAAATGCTGTTACTCGCTGAGCTGGACGCCCGACAGGAGCCCATTCTGGGGTTACTGGACGCGGCGGCAGGCGCCGCCACCGACGCCGGCACCCGGTTCTCCGACATTGATGATAAGGAAAGCACCACCCCATGAGACGTTTTCTATTTGCTCTCCCGTTTGCCCTCGGCGCCCTGGCCGTTATCTGGATCGGCACCACCTTCCTGGGTAACCCGGTGGCCTTCACCGTTACCCTGCTGATCGCCGCCGTCTACGGGCTCGGGTTTGTCGAATTACTGCGCTACCGCCGCGATACCGCCAAGTTAAACCAGCGACTACAACAACTTCCCCACCCTGACGATGACGATGGCCGCGAAACGCTGACTCGCTGGCTGGGCGAACTGCCCAACACCCTGCGCCACGCCGTGCAACGCCGTGTTGACGGCCATCCGGCCGCCCTGCCCGGACCGGTACTGACCCCGTACCTCACCGGTTTACTGGTGATGCTCGGCTTGCTGGGCACCTTCGTGGGCATGATCGTCACCCTCAAAGGCGCCGCCACCGCCCTGGATGGCAGCAGTGAGCTGAGCGCCATTCGCAGCGCGTTGTCGGCCCCCATTGCCGGCCTGAGCCTGGCCTTCGGCACCTCCATTGCCGGGGTTGCCGCTTCCGCCATGCTTGGCCTCACCGCGACCCTGTGTCGCCGCGACCGCATGGACGTCTCCCGCCAGTTGGACGATGCAGTAAACGGCCAGCTGTATCGCTTTTCTTTAAATCACCAACGCGAAGCGGCCTACGCGGCTCTGCACAGCCAGTCCCAAGTGTTCCCGGCACTGGTCACTGCCCTGCACTCCCTCACCGGGCGCATGGAACAAATGGGCGAACAGCTCACCGGCAACCAGCAGGCCTTCCACCATGGGCTCCAAGAGCAGTACCACGGGTTAGCCCGCGCCGTGGGCGATTCCTTGCGCGACACTTTGACCGACAGCAGCCGGCTGGCTGCCGAGAGCGTACAAGCGATCACGGCTCAGTCACTGGCCAGCCTCAGCGAACAGGTTCAGGGCACCCACGAAAGGCTCCATGCCCTCACCGAACAGCAGCTTGGCACACTCACAGAGCGCTTCCGTGATACCACCGAGCAGGCCGCCGAACACTGGCGTTCCGGGCTGGCCGAGCACCAACAGACCAGCGCCCGACTAGTGAGCGATATCAGCACATCACTGGCGGCTCACCACGATCAGTTCCAGCACAACAGCAATTCTCTGCTACAACAGGTCCGTGACACCCAACAACGATTGGGCAACGCCAGTGAGCAACAACTCGCCACCATCACCGGAGAATTCCAGGCCGCCACCCGCGAGGCACTGCAAGACTGGAACGCCGGGCTGGAGGCTCACCGGGCCAGCGGCGCAGAACTTCTCCAACAAGTACGCGACACCCAACAGGCCGTGGCCGAACACAGCGAGAAGCAGTTTTCTGCCCTCGCCGGCCAGTTCCAGGCCAGCACCGAACAGGCCGCTCGACAGTGGCAAACTGGCCTCAGCGAGCAGCAACGCACCGTGGCCACCTTGGTTAACGACATCCGTAACGCTCTGCACGAACACAACAGCGAATTCCGTGACAGCGCCGCCGGCCTGCTCAGCGGCCAGCAAACCGGCATGGACAGCCTGATCAACCAGCTGGGTGAGCAACTCAGTACTTTGCGCGATCAAGAAGCCGCTCGCGGTGACGCCGCCAGCGAGCGCCTGGCCGGGCTAGAAGCCACCGTCAGCGAGCATCTGGAGCGCCTGGGCACTGCTCTGGAAGAACCGATGATGCGCTTGATCGAAACCGCCTCGGAAACACCGAAGGCGGCCGCGGAAGTCATTTCCCGCCTGCGCGAGGAAATGACCCACAGTAGCGAACGGGATAACGAATTACTGGAAGAGCGACGCCGCATCATGGCCGAGCTGGATACCCTGCTCAGTGCCCAGCAGGACGCCGCCGGCGCCCAGCGTGACGCCATCGACACCTTGATCCGCACCTCCAGCGAGACGCTTAGTCAGGTGAGCGATACCTTCTCGCAACAGGTCAGCGACCAGGCCACCCAACTTAATCAGGTCGCCGGCGACGTCGCCGGCAGCGCCGCGGAAGTGGCCAGCCTCAGCGACGCCTTTGCCACGGCCGTGCAACTGTTTAGCCGCGCCAACGACACCCTGCTAGACAACCTGCAACAGGTAGAAACCTCGCTAGAGAAATCCTCTGCCCGGGCTGACGAGCAGCTGGGCTACTACGTGGAACAAGCCCGCGAGGTGATTGAACTCAGCATGGCCTCACAGAAAGAAATCATTGATGCCCTGGCCAGCCTGCGCCAAGGCGATGCCCCTGTGCAGAATGGCCAACGCTCGGTTTCCGGGGTTAATTGATGGACGAATTACACGACAGCGATGCCCAGGCCTCGCCGGTCTGGGCCATCTTCTCGGATCTCATGGCCGCCCTGGTAGGCATTCTGGTATTGCTGCTGGTGTGGGTGATCGGCATCCAGCTGGAGCTAAGCCAATCCCTGGAGCAGGAAAAAGCCAAACGCCTCGCCGAAGAACAACGGCGCATGGCATTGGAAGAAGCGCTGGCCGACCCCTTGGCCAGCGGTCGTGTGACTTTCCATAATGGCCGTATCGGCATCAGTGGCAGCGTGCTGTTTCAGCTCAACTCCGACCGGTTGCAACCAGAAGGGGAGGCCTTGCTCAGCGATCTGGTGAAACCGCTACAAGTTTTCCTCAGCCAGCACGACGATATGCTCATGGTCAGCGGCTTCACCGACGACCTGCCCATCAACCGGGGCAACGGTCGCTATGCGGATAACTGGGGGCTGTCAGCCCAGCGAGCACTCACCGTCACCCGCACCTTGATTGAGCAGGGTATGCCTGCCGATCAGGTGTTTGCCGCCGCCTTTGGCGATAACCAACCGGTGATCCCAAACGACGACGCTGACAGCCGCGCCCGTAACCGCCGAGTGGAGCTGACCACCGTGCCCCGGCAAGGAGGGGAACCCAATGCGCCCTGACGTAGACTCGCCCCCCTCGCCATCCTCAGCAAAGCTGAAGGCTTTAACAAAGCGCTTGGAGGCCCTGCGTGAACAAGGCGGAGCACACTTTGACCCGGTGCAGTTCCGCTTTCTGGCCAGCCTCGCCCAACGGCTGGCCACGCTGCCAGAGCCCCCTCCCGGCACGCTGGCCAAGCTGGACACCCAACTCAACGAGTACCAAAGCGCGTTAGCCCAAGCCAAAGCAACACTGGAAATTGCCGGAGAAGCCGGCGACAACCCGGCTCAATTTCGGGCACGCTTGCGCCAAGCACAACCGCCCGCAGCGCCCTCAGCGTTTGCTCAATTACATCAGTCTTACAGCGCGGCCCCCACAGAAGACGACCCGGAAGATAACAACACCCTCGCGAGCCTGTTAAAACAACAGGAAAAGCAGGTACTGGCAGATAACGATGCCAGCGTGCCATCGTTGCCCCCTAAGCAAAGGGAGCTGAACGCCCTGCGTCAGTTACGCAGCCAGCGCCAAGCCTATCAAACCCAGCAACGCATCGACGACGCCATTACTCACACTCCCAGCGACGCCGGCCCACTTAATTCTCACCGGCTGGTCACCCGCTCCATTGAAACGCTACGCGAACTGTCGCCCGCGTATCTAGAGCACTTTGTGAATTATCTGGATACCTTGATGAGCTTGGAAAAAATCGCACCGAAACGCTGACCACTCCCCCTGCGTGTTTTGACTCCCCTAAATGTCGGATTACGGCTTACGCCTAATGCGACCTACAAGCGCAATCCGAGGGGGCCACAGCCGCCATTTCCTGTAGGGCAGATTAGCCTAAAGGCGTAATCCGACATTGGCCTGAAACGAAAGACGCCCCAACATGTGGGGCGTCCAAGTAATGACAAAATGTAGATCAGACAGCCATTACACTGGCTTCACATCCCCGTCGCCTTCACCTTTTTTGCCTTCGCTGTTACCGCCAGCCTGATCGCGCAGCAGGTCATCATGCTCCGCCATTTCCCAGGGCAACTTACCCGGCGCCACGTTCAAGAAGTGCAGATAGTTTTCGAACTGGTCGAGCATGTCGCGAATGATATCCACCTCATCGTAGCCAAATACATCATAAGAACGGCCACCACGACGCAAGAATACCTCGGCGCGGCAATACTCATGGGCATCGTTTACCTTGGCTTCACGGCTGCTGTAGGCATATTCCGGCACCGCTGTGGTAATCAAACGGATGTCATAGATAAAGCCCACATGCTCATCGCGATTCACCACCAGCTCGGCGCGGATAAAGTGCTCATCGAAATTCACCGACGCATCCCAGCCAGCCTTGCGCAACTCATCAACCACCTTTGTCATACTGCCCATGGCGGTATTACGGATAAAGGCTTCCACCTCTTTACGAGTAGGGTAACGAATCATGGCCGTGAGGCGATGGCGCCATTGACTGCCAGTCATGTGGCGGCGCTGCGCCATATGCGCCTGCAAGCTGGTTTCCCGGTGCCCTTCAATCACCAGCGCCCGCCACATACCCACGGCCGCAAGCAGGATAATGATCGCAAACGGCAAGGCGCTCACCATGGTCATGGTCTGCAGTGCGCTCAACCCCCCTGCTAACAACAGCACCGATGCGATGGCCCCTTCCAGAACGGCCCAGAAAATTCGCTGCCAAGCCGGGGTTTCCAGCACCCCGCCAGACGCGAGGGAATCCACCACCAGGGAGCCGGAATCCGACGAGGTCACAAAGAAGGTAACGATCAACAATACCGCCAGGAACGACACCACGCTGGACCAGGGGAGATGGTCGAACAGCTGGAACAAAGCGACCGCCTTGTCCGCCTGAACCTGGGTCACAAGCTCAGTATAACCTTGCTCCATAATCGCGTTTAGGGCCGTATCGCCAAACACCGAGAACCACAGGAAGGTAAAAATACTGGGCACCAACATCACCCCAACTACAAACTGGCGAATGGTGCGGCCACGACTGATTTTCGCAATAAACAGCCCCACAAAAGGCGCCCAGGCAATGGTCCAGCTGAAGATAAACAGGGTCCAGTTACCGATCCAATCATTGTGGGTGTAGGCTTGCAGGTTAAAAGTGCGCTCAACAATATTACTCAAGTAGCTGCCCGTGTTCTGCACAAAACTTTCCAGAATATGCACGGTTGGGCCCACCACGAATACAAACAGCATAAGAGCAATCGCCAGCACCATATTCAGAATCGACAATCGCTTCACGCCCTTGTCCATCCCTGCCACCACCGACACCGTGGCCAGCGCGGTGACAATGGCGATAGCACTAATCTGCACCATGTTGCCCACCGGCACATCCCACAGGTAATTCAAACCCGCGTTTATCTGCGCCGCAGATAAGCCCAGAGTCGTCGCAATACCAAACATGGTGCCAAGAATGGCGAACACATCAATGGCATGGCCAATAGGCCCATAGATTTTTTCGCCGATAAGAGGATAGAACGCCGAACGCATGGACAAAGGCAACCCATGACGAAAAGCAAAGTAGGCCATCACCAGACCAACCAAGCCGTAAATGGCCCAGATGTGGAAGCCCCAATGGAAGAATGCAATCTGCATAGCCTGCTTAGCCGCTTCCACCGTCTGTGGGTCGGCCACAGGGGGCTCGGAATAATGCAGCACCGGTTCGGCTACCCCGAAGAACAACAGCGCAATACCGTAGCCCGCAGAGAACAACATGGCGAACCATTCCGGAAACGAATACTCCGCCTCGCAATGATCTGGCCCCAGCTTGATATTGCCCCAGGACGTTATACTGATACCGACAATGAAAAGAAAGAATAGCGCCACCACCAGCATATAAAACCAGCCGAACGTTTCAGTGATCCATGCCTGAGCAGAAAAAAATACCTCCCCAGCCAGTTCCGGATCACTAATGGTGCCGATAATCAGCAATAAGGAAACGATGACCGCTGGCAAAAACACCGGCACCAGAATCGTCGAGTTACGCATTATCCCCTTGTCAGCCATATTTCATCCCTGTTGTTCGTGTACAAAAGCGTACGGACTTCTACCCTATAGGTATCTTTATCCTGCTTCCACCGGGATGTTTACCTGCACCCCCTATAAGAGCGCAAAACTTTGCGCTAGGCTTTTAACTTCCTCAATCCACTGCAGCGTCCTATGACACCCACCCTCATGCGCCAGCCATTTCTGACTCTCTTCATCTTTTTCACACTCACCTCAACGGCTCAGGCCAATGAGCAAGACTGCAAACTCGACATTCTTCACAGCGCCATCGGCTCCAGCCACAGCTTCAAGCTGAAAGTGACCTGTGCCGGTCACTACAACACCCTGACTTATCTTCTGCGTTCCAAGCAAAAAAAGAACGGCTCAACGCTGATCGACAGCGAAAGCGGAGAACTTCACATTCGCAGGGACAGCCAAACTACCGGAGAAATCACCATTGAAATGGCAGAGGGAGATCAGGTCAGCGTTGAAGCGAAAATTCTTCAAGCTTGCGAAGTACTGGGTGAGGCCACACAGGTATATACGCACGAAAAACACGCTGCTACCACGCGCTCAGCAGACTAATTGACTGTATTTGCCAGTGGAAACAGCGCATTAAACGAATTTGAGAACGTGCATTTGTTCTGATGATGACTCACAACTGCATGGCACATGACAACCAAGAAGAGACCAGCCTTAAGAAGGAAAAACCACCAAGCCATCCCCTTCTTTCCATGGCTGATACTTGGCCATTACTTGCAGGAAGAGTGAGTGGTCCAACCAGCGATTTAGCCACACCTGCAGATTCGGATAAGGCAGCCTATAGAAGGCATCTCGATCTACATGGGCGAACTGACGAACAAACGGCATAACAGCAATGTCTGCAATGGTTACGTTTTCGCCTAGCAAGAACGGGCTCTTAACCAGCAAAGCCTCTAGAACCTGTAAAAACGCTTCTCCCTTTCTCCGGTACTCGGGTTCGGTCATTTCAAGATAACGGTCGGAGTATTTATAGCGATCAAGCCAATATTTGAACTCGTTGTCGTTTATTTCAATCAGAGCATTGGCCTGGCCCACCTGCGCAGGATTCAACAATCCTTGCGGATCATTCTGCTCAAGAGCCCAAAGCATTATATCCAGGCTTTCCTCAATGACCGCCCCACCGGAAACCTTCAATACCGGCACAGTCCCTTTGGGACTAATCTCTAACATTTGGGTCGGCTTATTTTTTAGCTCGACCTCTCGAAGCTCCACCGCCAGCTCAGCGAACAGGAGCCCCAGACGGGCGCGCATGGCGTAGGGGCAGCGTCGAAAAGAGTACAGGCAGTGAGACGGGGAGATCATGGGGGCTCTTTTTTATTGTGGGAAAATCAAATCAATGATGCGTGCCAGGCTATGGCGAGATTAAAGCACCGCCAAGAGAGCAAACAACGTCATTACTCGACGTCGGAAGGTTCAATCTCTTCACCGAACATGATTCGATGACCCTCTGGGGTTGCCACACCAAACTCACGCAAGCCCCAAGGTTTATCAGCGATTGTCTGAAAAACATCAGCGCCACGCTGCTGGTAGTCAGCGTAAAGATCATCAAGACCCACGCAGTTCACATAGGCGAAGTACGAATGTTCCTTTGTCTCACAGGCTGACATTTCGTCTGGGCAATGCCCTAACATAATATGAAAACCACCCAGACTCAGGAACGACCAGCCATCCAAACGAAACCGAACCGCAAACCCTAATGTATCCAAGAAATAGCGTTCGACCTTCTCCAAGTCTTGCACCGCCAGAACATGCTGGGTTGCTTTAACTTCAAACATTGATGACTCCCACCACAAGGAATTATTGATAGCGCCACCATCAAAGGGCGCCCCATTAAGGCGCCCAGCAGCCGGTCGCCTTAATGGGGGGCGAACGTAAATGTCTCACTATGCATGATGGTCAAGTGGCTTGGACAGCGCCTTGATTTTTCATACGGTAGCGGCTACTCGCCCTCCGGTTCCGCGCCCTTGGCCTCCTCAACCCCCGGAACTTCTTGGGTAGGGCGAGGAAACTCTCCTTTAATGTCATCAACCCCAACTTGAGGGTGAGCGAATTTAACGAAGTCGGCTCGCTCCCGCCGTTTCTCTTCGGTGTCAATGTCCATACGCTCGTCTCGGCTTTTCACCAAGTCAGGCTGGGCCTCTCCATCTCGATTGAACGACCAAGCCAGCTTAGGCTTACCAAGCGGAAGCTCCGTTCCCGCCTTGCTGCGGGTGTCCCACACGTGCCACGTTTTGCCATAGCTATTCATCTTGCCGCGCATAAGCTCTTTTTCCGCAATATCTGGAATGCCTGGAGCGACAAGTTGCCCGGAAAGAATCTCGTAGTTATGAGGATGCCAGTACTTCTGCTCCTCCGCAGGCAGCGAGGCAAATAATCGTTCAGAGATGATGTACTCGATACCATTAAGATTGGCATCGGTCGCATTACCGTCAAATAGCGCGCACTGCGCAAAGTCTTCGTTCACCTGACGACAGAAATGATGCGCTTCCATCTGGTGGGCCGGGTTCTCCTTCATTGGGTGAAACCCGACAAGATATACATCCATCTCGTCAAGGGGCGAGTTCGTTTGCAGCATGGCTGCGCCCAATTCCAGGGCTTTTGTGGTCGCACTCTCATCAGCACCGGGCGGCGTCGTTTGTGGATCAGTGTCCGTACACGCACTTACCGAGAGGAATAAAATCGTAGACACAAAAAAATTAAGGAAGAGATTAATTCTGGCTTTATTTGTCACGGCAGACTCCAAAATAAGCGAAGAGGACAAAGAAAGAGGACAAAGACTTTTGTAAAAAGTTGTGCAATAACTCCATCGTGCGAATACTAAATCAGTATAGGCTAACGTGCAGAGAATGGCAGATTCGTCAACGACAAAAGCGAAACAAATCGTCCACCTCTTTAGGCTGCAATAAAACGCCTTGCATATTTTCCTCCTGTGGCTCTGGGAAAGAAAGTCAGCCGGTGATGATTCAGACACATAGCGCTCGGGCCGAATTCATACACTAACCGCAACACGCACCTGTTATAAAAGGCGGACTGTGATATCAGCACCTTCACTCTCGCCAACCGTTTTACATTGCCATGAGATATCTGCAGCGTACCGATAAAGAAAGAGCAGTACCTCCTACACTAAAACAGTGGAGCTTATCCGTCAAAGAGACAACCCGCCAACTCAAGCGCCCTTTTTAAACGATCCACCGCGAATACAGCGAGAAAGCGCGAGGCTCGAGCGTCGGGCCCGCAGAGGCGAGCAGATCCTAATTGCTATGTAATTTTTCCTTAATGACCCAACACTACTACCAAGTAGGCGAGAGTCATATTGCATGCAAAAGCATCAGCCCTAAATGCCGTCGTAACTACATGGCGGAGCCTGGCCGATATACTCTTGAGGCTCCGCTTGAGCACTATGAATCGCCACCAGTTCATTAGACACTTCCCAGCCGTTCTTGGTGACGCTTTTCATACTCTACCGGTGACAGCTTTTCATTAGAACCATGGCGTCGTCGGTTGTTATAGAACATCTCGATATAATCA